>JAMPYE010000552.1 GCA_023700825.1 Thermoanaerobaculia bacterium
AGCTCCTTGGCGATCTCTCGCACGGCCTCGGGATTGTCGGTGACGACTCCGCGAGGAACGGCGACTCCGTATCTCTTCAGGATCTCTTTTGCTTGATATTCATGTACTTTCATAGGCCGGCGATATGTATCACGACCCCGCGCACTTGTCATGTGACGCAAGACGGGGTCACACCTGAAGTATAAAAACTCGGACAGCACCCAGCCCACCCGGGACGGTCGAGGACCGTCTGCCGAGCGCGGAGTTTTTTATACTTTAGGTGTGACCCCGTCTAGGATCAGCGGTTGCCCATCGTGCTGTGGGAGAAGCGCTTGGGCACCGTCGGCGACTTCGAAAGGATCTTCTTGAGGTCGTGGCTGTGCTCGACGTGCTCGCGGCCCTTGCGTTTGGGGTGAGGATCCACTGTCCTGGGTTTCTTGGGGACGTTCGTGGTCATCAGGAACCTCCGCAGACTCCGATCCCAATCTAACTCCGTACGGGGGGCGCCGCCACCCGCAGGCGTCACATGGGAGGGGTGAGATGCGAACCGCCGCCGGGCACGGGGATGACGCGGCAGGAAGCGATTGTTCTGCCCGGCGCATGAACGACACGATCTGTCTCGTCACGGGAGCAAATGCCGGCATCGGGCTGGAGACGGCGCGGGCGCTGGCGGCGCGCGGGGCGACCGTCGTGATGTCGGGCCGCGATGCCGCCAGGCTCGAGCGTGCGGCCGACGAGGTCTCACGCAGCGCCCCGACGGGTCGCGTCGAAACGCTGGTCTGCGATCTCGCGTCATTGCGCTCGGTGCGCGAGGCGGCGGAGCAGTTTCGCGTGCGTCACGCGCGGCTCGACCTGCTCGTCAACAACGCGGGGCTCTTCCTGAGCGACCGCCGGCTGACCGAGGATGGTTTCGAGTCGACGATCGGGATCAATCACCTGGGACACTTCCTGCTGACCCATCTGCTGCGGGACCGGATCTTCGCGTCCTCCTCGGCGCGGGTGGTCAACGTCGCGTCGAACGCGCACCGTGCGGCAAAGAAGCTCGACACCGACGACCTTCACGCAGAGCGCCGGCCGTACAGCGGCGTGCGCGCGTACGCGGAGAGCAAACTCGCGAACGTGCTCTACACGCGCGAGCTCGCGCGCCGCTGGAGCGATCGCGGGATTCGGGTGAACGCGGTGCATCCCGGCGTGGTGAACACTCGCATCTCAGCCGATGGCGACGCCCGCGGGCTCGTCCGCGTTCTCTGGGACCTCGGGCGGCCCTTCATGCTGACCCCTGCGGATGGCGCGAAGACGACGGTTCACGTCGCGACGTCCGAAGAGGGAGGCTCGGTCTCCGGCCGCTACTTCGCGAAGTCAGCGCAAGTGAAGCCGAGCCGGCAGGCGCTCGACGACGCACTCGCGGCGAGGCTGTGGGACGCGAGCGAGCGAGCGGTCGGAGTGAGCGCGTCGCACGAAGGGTAGGCGGGACGCCTCAGACGGTCATCGAGATCTTGTCGGTGTCGAATTCGCGGGCGTCTAGCGGGAGCCAGACGCGGAAGCTGCTTCCTTCGCCGGGCCTCGACTCGGCGGCGAGCCGGCCGCCGTGCATCTCGGCGAATCGCCGGACGATCGCGAGACCGAGACCCGGGCCCAGCCCGAGGTTCGAGTAAATCGCCGTGTGGCGCTCGGCTGCGAGGATGGCCTTCAAGGCGTCTTTGGGAATCCCCGAGCCCTGGTCGGCGACCCGGATCTCGATCGCGTCGGCTCCGAGCGGAGAACGGTCGAGGCTCACAAGGCGAACGGCGAGGTTCACCACTCCTCCCGCGATCGAAAAGCGGACGGCATTCGACAGCAGGTTGTAGACGATCTGCCGCACCTTCACGGCGTCGGCGAAGATCATCGGGAGCTCGCGCTCGATCTCGCTGATCACACTGATGCGACGCGGCGCGGCGAACCCGGAGACCATCTCGACGGTCGAGCCGACGAGCGGTTCGATCGCGACGCGGTCGACGTGCAGCTCCATCCGGCCCGACTCGATCTTCGACATGTCGACGACGTCGTTGATCAGCGACAGAAGGTGTTGCGCCGAGCGGCGCACGTTTGCGATGAAACGCTTCTGCTTCTCGTCCTCGAGCGAGCCCACGCCCTCGAGGAGCAGCTCGGAGAAGCCGAGGATCGAGTTGAGGGGCGTGCGGAGCTCGTGGCTGACGTTTGCGAGAAAGCGGCTGCTAGCGTGCTCGGCCTCGGAGACGAGCCTCTTTGCCGACTCCAGTTCCGCGGACACGCGGTCGAAGGCGTCGGAGCGTGTCGCCAGAAGTTGCTGGAGCTCCGCGTTACGCCGCCGGAGAGGACGAGTTCGGATCGACTGAACGCATACTCCAACCAGTACGAATCCGAGCGCGGCCAGGAGGTGAAACCAAGGCGACGCGAGAAACCCGGAAGGCCCGCTTCCCTGTAATCCGCCGGCATCGGCGAGCTGTGAGGCGGCGGAATCGACGTTGGGTGAGAGCAGGAGCGCGAGCACAGTAATTCTGCCCGTCGCCCGGACGAGGGGGGCCATCACGCTAACTTAGGGTGGGACACTATCGAAAGGCAACCCGCCGAAAGACAGGTTGAGTCGAGGCGGCTGGCCCCGCGAGGGCCTCGTGCGCGCGGCGGCTTCTTCTCCTGCCAACACCGGCCTCCACGAGGTTACACTCCGTCTCGTGCGGACCCCTCCCGTTTCACCGGGCGACATGGTCGACGTCTCGCCCGATGCGCTCGTGGCGGGCGGCGAGGCGATCTGCCGTGTCGAGGGGTTCCCGATTTTCGTCCCCGGCGTCTTCCCCGGCGACAGGGCGCGCGTGGAGATCTCGGAAGTGAAGAAGGGCTTCGCGCGCGGCCGGCTGATGGAACTGCTCGCAGCTTCGCCCCAGCGAAGACGCGACCCTTGCCCCGTGTCGGGCGAATGCGGCGGCTGCGACTGGGCCGAACTCAGGCTCGACGCGCAACTCGAGGCGAAGCGCGGGATCGTTCTCGACTCGCTGCGCCGCGTCGGCAAGTTCGACCCGGCCTCGCTGCCTCCGGTCCGGCTCCATGCGTCGCCGCTGAACTACCGGCTCCGAAGCAGGCTGCGCGCCGATCACCGCGATCCATGGAAGGTCGGCTTCTACGCGCGGCGCTCGAACGACGTCGTGTCGCTCGACGAGCGATGCGAGATCGTCGGCCCCGCGCTGCTCCGGCATCTCGAGGCGCTCGGGGGTATCGCGAAGGACGGCGAGGTCATCGACGCGTTCGAGTCGGACGAGAGCTTCTCGTTTGCCACGCGAAGCGAGGAGAAGGAGACTGGCGTGCCGGTCGCGCTCCGGGTCGGTGGGCGCGCGTACACGCTTTCGACGACGACGTTCTTTCAGGTCAATCGCCATCTG
>JAMPYE010000553.1 GCA_023700825.1 Thermoanaerobaculia bacterium
TCCACACGACGAAGCCGCGCAAGCGGGCATCCGTCGGAAACGTGGAGAAGACGCGCTCGACAACGCGCTGGCCCTTCTGACATTCGCCGCACGTCGGCGAGAGGAGTGCGACGATTCGGACTCGATCGCGCGCACGATTGAACTCCGTGCGAAGGTCCTCCGTCCGGTATGGCGCGAGTGTGATTGCTTTCGCCGGGTTTGCGGCCTCTATCGCGCAGGCGGCGTGCGGTGTCTCCGCCGGCTTCTCGGCAGGCGCGATGGCGGAGCGAGCGCGATCGTGGACGCTGACTTTGTATGACAGCTCGGCCGCAAGCGTCGTCGCAATCTTCGCGGGTGTCGTCTTCTGCGGGTCGAACGTGACAACGGCACGTTTCTCCTCATAGGACACGGTGGCCGCGGAAACGCCGGGCGTCTTCTGCAGTACGAGTTTCACCGCCGTCGCACACCCGGCACACGTCATCCCCTCGATGTGAAGCGTCGTCGTCGCAGCAGCCGCGGGTTGCGCTGCGTCCGCCGCGCTGCCCACCGAGTTCAAGACGAGGGCTCCGAAAAGGGGAACGGCGACCAGTGCGGTCACGATCGCAAGTCTCTTCATAGAACTTCCTTTATCCAAAGATCCACGCGGACCACGTGGGAAAGGTGAGAACGATGAGCGCAATGCCCGTCACGACCCAGAGGACGATGCGATTGACTCGCTGCACTCGGTTGGGGCCGTGAGCGGCGCAAACCGAGCCCGGCTCGCATGCTGCTGGACGGCGTCGGTAGGTCGAGTAAAACCCAAGGCCGAGAAGCGCGAGCGTCGCAGCCGAGAATACCGGACGGAGCGGCTCGTACCTGGCAAGCGCGGCGAGGCTCGTCATTCCGAACGTCACGGCAACGATCGGACCGATGCAGCAGATCGACGCTCCGAGGGCTGCCACGACGGACACCGCCATACCGCTCCGTGCGAGTTTCTGTTCCTGCTGTTGATCCATCGCCGGCCTCCGTGATCCCCCCCGGGGGGATAGTGTACTGCATGTATGACGGGAATCGTCGGCCGGAGATTTCACCGGGCGAAGGATCGTCACGAGGGCGTAACGGCGACGGTTCGGCGAGTCGGGAGTTGCGCTCACGTCCGGACAGCCGACGAGCGGGCGCTCGATACCTCGAGGGTCCGAGCCGCCTGGGCTGAAGGTGCATCGGACGTCTATCGATCGACGCTTGACTCCGTACCGTACTACGGGCTTTATCCTGCATTCATGGTGTTTTGATGATGACGATCGGTGAGCTGGCGAAGAACACAGGTGTAGGCGTCGAGACCATCCGGTTCTACGAGCGAAAGCGGTTGATCGCGCAGCCGGAGCGTCCGGCCTCCGGGTATCGAGGGTACGACGACGAGGCCGCGCGCCGCATCCGCTTCATCCGTCAGGCACAGGAGCTCGGCTTTACGCTTGCCGAGATCGGGCAGCTACTCGAGTTGAGACTCGATCCTCGGCGAAGCTGCGCCGACGTTAGGGCTGAGGCGGAGCGCAAGATTGAGAGCATCGACGGGAAGCTCACTTCGCTCCGCGTGATGCGAAGTGCTCTGGTCGAGATCACGCGCTCGTGCTCGGGCGAGGGCCCGACGAGCGAGTGCCCGATCCTCGATGCCATCGAGGCGTCTGCGAACAAGCGGAAGATGAGCGGGAATACGGACCGCGGTACGGAGTGAGTTTCGAAGAAATGGATGCGGCAGAGTGTCGCATCCACGAAAGGAGAAGCCGTCATGCCGTTCAAGAAAGGTGATCACTACAAGTGTCCTGACGCAAACTGCGGATGCGAAATCGAGGTCACGAAGGGGGCACCCGAAAGCTGTAACGGGTCCGAGAAGCCTCGCTGCTGCTGTGGGCGCGAGATGGTGAAGGCGTAGAGAGCCGAGGCGGACGAGCCTGAGCGGGTTCGTCCGCCCGCACGCACCCGGGCCTTGATCGCCCAACCACGAATTCATCCGACCGCCGAACGGCACTCGATCGCGGGCGCCCGCGCGCCGCCGGAGCTGCCAGATACTGCTTTCATCGCAGTGATACTCTTCCCGGCATGGCAGTCGTCGACCGGGACTCGATCCGCTCCCTCCTCTCGCGTTGGCGCGACGATGCAGGGGCGACGTATCGCACCTGGTTCCTCTGGGAGGAGCGTCTCAAGAACTTCCGCTCGATCCGCCGAGGCCTGGAAGTCGTCATCGCGGAGATCGGCGACGGCACGTTCGGAAACACGTATCGCGGCTCGTCTCTCGAGACCGTTGTCAAGTCGGTGGCCGAACAGCGGCAGATCTTCAAAGGCGCAGATCACGCGTTCCTCTGGAAGCCCAAACTACGAATCCCGGACATCTACGAGAATCCCGACAACCAAAAGGCGTTAGGCTCGTTTCTCGACACCTGCCTCTGCTGCGACGAAGCCGACGCAGTAGTCCGTGCAATCCACCATCTCGATTCTCGCAAGATCAAGGGTCTCGGCCCCGCCGTCGCGAATCTGCTCTACTTCCTGCATCCGACGATGGTTCCGCCCTTCAATACGGCGATCGTGACGGGTTACAACGCGCTGACTGGCGCGCGTGTGAAGCTCGGGAGTTGGAGTCACTACCTCGCGATGCGCAACGGAATCCTCGAGTTGAACGCGGCTCATCGCGACCTTCTCTCGAACGACCTCGGCGCTATCGCAGGCTTCCTCTTCGACGTCGGCGCGGAGCGTTATCCCTTGCCAACCGGTGCCTCAGACGCCACGAGCATGTCTGCCTGGAAGGAGGAGCTCGAGCGGGTTCGCGCGGAGACCGAGCTTGCCGGACGCGGCGCAGCCGTCGCGGAAGAGGCCGATCGAACTCATGGCGAGATCCAGTCGTGGTTGCGCGACCTCGGCTTCGCGCTCGGCTTTGATGTCTGGATTGCGTCGAACGATCGATCACGCGTCGTCGACGGTGCGCCGCTGAGCCGCGGCTGTCGCGACAAGCTTCCCGCGGAAATCGAGTGCTCTCCCGGGGCCGATATCATCCGCCTGATCGACGTTCTTTGGATCTCGAAGCACGACGAGCGCGTCGTCGCGGCGTTCGAGGTAGAGCACACGACGAGCATCTATTCGGGGATCGTTCGACTGCTCGACCTCGCCCTGGGCGCCCCCGGTCACGCCGCCAATGGACTCTTTCTGGTGGCTCCGGACAAGCGGGAGGCGGACGTCCGATCGCAGCTTCTCCGTCCCGCGTTTCGTGCGATCGGCAACCTCCGCGTACGGTTCCTGCCTTACAGCGAGCTCGAAAGCCATCGCGAGGCGATCTGCCGGTTTGGGCAAGGAATGAAGCCGATCGAGGCGATCGCCAGGTCGCTCGACTGAGTCTGCTCGAATTCGCGGTAACGCA
>JAMPYE010000554.1 GCA_023700825.1 Thermoanaerobaculia bacterium
CCGGAGCCCTCGGGTCCGCACTCTTCGCGCTGCCGTTCCTCTCGCCGATCAGCCTCGGGCCGCTTACCACGGTTGCGAGCGTCGTCATCGCGCTGCTCGGCATCCGGTTGCTCAGCCACCGCGAAGGATCGCCCATTCCGCAGCGCATCCGCGCGATGGCGCTGCCGCGGGCGGCTCACCGGGCGCTTCGCGGCGCGCTCGCCCGGCTGCCGAAATGGATGAGCCGCACCCACAGCCGGCCTCCCGGCTGGGTGCACGGAGGCTCGGGCCGCATCGTTTGCGGCGTCGGCGTGGTCACCGGCGCTGCACTGCTCGCGATTCCGATTCCCTTCATGCCGCTGACGAACTCGTTGCCGGCGCTCGCGATCATCGGCTTCTCGCTCGGCTGGTCGAACCAGGACAGCCGCCTCGCGGGCTTCGGCATCGGCATGCTGGTCGCCTCGTTCGCCCTTTTCGCCGCCCTCGCCGTCGCGGTCTCGACCGTCGGCTTCGCCGCCGCGCGCGCCGCCATCTCCTTTTGATACGGCGCACGCACGCCAGCCCCAACGCGGTCGGGGCGACCCTGCGGCCGCCCCGAGTACTGCCCGGATCCGGACCAGCGCGTGTGCCGCGGTCCGTTCAGGGACCTGCGCCGGTCACATCTTCACGTCGGACGACGAGATGTCGAACGTGATCATGAAGCCGTTGGTCCCCTTGAACTCGAACGGTTTCGCTCCGACGCGGTACGCCTCGACTTCGTTAGGCATCAGGACGAAGCCGTCGTTCCTCGGAACGCCCCAGTAACGGAGGTTCTTGATCACGATCGGATCGTCGGTCATTCCGGGGAACCGGACGAGCGCCACCTCCGCGGTCTTGCCGCCGTCGAGTTTGGCGACGGCGCGGTCCTTGTTCGCGGCCCACTCCATCTTCGAATCCTTGGCGACCGTGAACGAGTTCCACTTCACCGGGTAGACCTGCCCGAGAATCGCGGAGATTCCCTTGCGCTGCGCTTCGGTGACCGAGGGGTCGAAGGTGAGAACGGCCCAGTCCATCTCGCCTTTGGAGAACTCCCCACCGAGGTCGCCGGCGACCCAGAACATCGCTCCAGCGAGATTCGTATCGCCGTAGCTTCCCGAGTTCACCTTGAAGGCGTTGTTGAACCTGCAGAAGTGCTCCTCGCCGTGGCCCGAGCCGTGATGCGCGGCCGGCTTGGTGGCGAAGTAGCACTGGCAGAACATCGGGCAGCTGCATGCCTCGATGATCGACGCGTTCATCTTCCACGCCGGAGCCTTCGCCGGGCCGGCGACGGTGGTTCCCATGGCAATTCCGGTCACGATCGTGACCACGGCGAACGCGACCGCGCGTAGCGGAGGTTTCCATCCCTTCATGTTCAGCTCCTCTGAGAATTGATGAATTGATGTGAGTTGCCGGGGGATGTGCCGTGAGCCGTCACGTCGGCATGGAGTCACCTCCTTCTCGAGGCAGACACAGCGTTCCAGCTACACCGGTGCTGGAGCACTCACGCTGTATCGGCCAGACGTCAATTGGGGTTGATGCGGACAATCTAGGTCCGTCTACGCCGGTGACAACACGAATGTGGAAACAGCGTGCAGAGAGAGCGACCGCGGAAGCGGCCGCATTCTAAGTAGCCCCGGCCGTGAGGCCGGGGAGGGAAAGGAGAAACGCACTTCGCGCCGCGGCAGCGGCGCTTTCTGAATCGCCACGCGTAAGCGCGGCGCTCTCCGCCTCACGCCTCAGCCGCTCTCCCCGCGCGCTCGAACGCAAACCGAACATCGGGAAAGGATCCTCGCCCGAAGAAGACGTGACGCGCGAGCGCGCGAAGAGGCGGCAACGCCGCGAGGCTCACCGCCGCATCCAGCGCGAACGCCGAAGTGACCGACGAGATTACCCGCCTCATCCACAACCTCGACACGAATCGAGCCCGAAAGCGCGCTCCGTCGAATTCCGCGAGCAGGCTGCCGTCATTCCGTCGCAGTGCCTCCGCGAGCACGCGCGCCGCCGCGCCCGACAGCCGGATGCATGCGTCGAGCCCTCCCGCGGTCAGGGGCGACACGGCGCCCGCGGCGTCGCCGATCAGCAGCCCGCGGTCGCACGAGATCCGTTTCAGGATTCCGTTCACGGGGATGAGGCCGCCGCGACGCTCCGCCCTCGTCGATCCGTCGAGGCCGAACCGGTGCGCCACGCGCTCGCGAAATCGCTCGAGCGCGACGTTCGGATCGAACCTGCCAGCCTCGCCCGCGACGCCAACGTGCGTCTCGTGCGCGTCGCCGGCAACCCAGGCGATGTATCCGGGCGCCAGCTCGCCGTCGAGGAAGCAGTGCAGGGTGTCGATCGCCCGACCGTCGCATGGCGCGAGCACGTCCTCGACTCCGACCAGGAATCGATCGTTCACGTCGAGCCCCAGGTCGCGCGCGACGCGCGAGCGCGCGCCGTCCGCGCCGGCCACGAATCGCGCACGCAGCTCGCGCCTGACGCCATCCTCGCGCACGAACACGGTCGATCCGGCGCTCGTCTGCTGCGACCCCTCGAACGTCGTTCGCGGCATCCACACGGCGCCGGCGTCCGTCGCCTGTCGCAGCAGGTGCCGGTACATCGCCGGCATGCGCCCGATGCGGAACTCGTCCTTGTCGCTCTCGAGCGCGAGTTCCGAGCCGCGCGGTCCATGGAGGCGCACGCGCCGCAACGGGTTCCCGAGGAATCGGTGGGGAAGGTCTGTTTCGACGAAGGTCTTCCGGACGAAGATCCCCGTCGTCTGCACCTTGTCGCCCGGGTCGCTCTTCCTGTCGACGATGGCGACACGGTGCCCCTGCCTCGCGAGGTCGCGCGCGCAGTAGAGGCCCGCGAGCCCCGCTCCGATCACGACGACGTCGAGCGCGTCGCTCATCGCGCGGCTCCCGCCACCGCCTGCTCCGGCGTGCGCCCGAAGCGTCGCTGCCTGGACGCGTAGTGCTGCAGCGCCTCCTCGAGCTCTCTCGCGGAGAAATCCGGCCACATCACGTCGACGAAGACGAGCTCCGCGTAGGCGCACTCCCAGAGCAGGAAGTCGCTGAGCCGCCGCTCGCGCCCCGTGCGGATGAGCAGATCGACGTCGGCCGTGGCGTCGCCCGCGTTCATGGCGCGCCCGATCGCGCGCGACATCGCCTCGCGCGTCGCGGGCGCCTCGCTCGCCGCCATCACGAGCAGACCGCGCGAGGAGTAGTCGATCGCGATCCGCAGGTGCAGCCGCGCCCCGTCGCGCGTCGCGAGCTCGGTGCGCTCGATCTCGCGGACGAGCGACCCGGACAGGCGGTCACGCCGACCGACGACGCTGATGCGCACTCCTTCGCGCAACGCGCGCCTCCGCTCGCTCCGGAGGTATCGCGC
>JAMPYE010000555.1 GCA_023700825.1 Thermoanaerobaculia bacterium
CCTCGCGAGTACGACGAGGCGAAGCGCCTCGCGCGCCTCATCCTCTCGGACATCATCATCTACAACGCTGAAAAGGTGGAGCGCGGGATTCGGGAGGGAAGCTTCTTCGACCTGCTCCGCACCGAGATCGAGGACGGACGGAACTACTACGAGAGCCGGGTTCCCTTCAAGGTCCGCCAGCGCACCGAGTTCTTCCACGAAACGCTCCAGCACTTCGTCGAAATGAAGCGCGACGAGCTTCTCGGGCCGCGTCGGGCGGAAGCGTGATGCGATGACGATCGACGCGAAGCTGCTCGAGCAGGCGCGGTCGGCCGACTCCGATGCGAGGCACCGTGTCGCGGCGGCCGTGTCGAAATCCGACGAAGGAGAGCACCTCGCGCTCGCGTTCGAGATGCTGGGCGATCGCGACTGGCGAGTCCGGAAAGCGATCGTCGAGGGCTTCCTGCAGCATGTCAGTGACGACATCGTTCGCGGGCTGATTCTCGCGCTGCACGACGACGAGAACGCCGGCAAGCGGAACTCCGCGACCGAAGCGCTCGTCCGGGTCGGGCAGCGGAGCCTCGACATCATCCTTCGCGAGTTTCATCAGGAGCGCGACCCCGACGTTCGGCTCTCGCTCGTGAACCTTCTCGGGGACCTGCGGAGCGACGAGGGGCTCGCGTTGCTGATGCGGGTCCTCGAAGGAGAGGACGACATCAACGTCCTTTCGTCCGCGGTCGCATCGATCGGCAAGTACCGCGAGTCGAAAACCATCCCGAAGCTGCTCCAGCTGCTCGGCCGCGACGACCTCTGGCTGAAGTTCCACGTGGTCGAGGCGCTCGGGCACATCGGCGACCGTGCCGCGCTGCCTTCGGTTCTGCCCCTCTATGCCGAGCCGTCGCTCCGCAAGCCGGTGCTCGAGGCAGTCGGGCGCATCGCCGACGTCGGCACGGTGAGTTTCCTCCTCCGGATTCTCAACGACGAGACGAAGCTGAACCTGACCGCGCTCCGCGCCCTGATCCGGATCGCACGCTCCGACAAGCCCCGCGTGATCGAGGCCGCCGAGCGGCAGATCATCCAGAGGATGTTCCGCGAGTCGTTCCCGAAGTCGAAGATCGACGCGCTCGTCGACCATCTCGTGTCGACGCCGAAACGCGAGGTGAAGAATTTCATCCTCACGTTCCTCGGATGGTCGGGTGACGCGCGCGCCACGCGCCCGCTGCTCGACCATCTCGGCCAGCCCGAGAGCGCCGATCTCGCCGCACAGGCGCTGATCGACCTGGGGCCCGTCGCGTCGAACGACGTGCTCGAGGCGCTTCAGAACAGCGACGACGACGAGATCACAGCGTTGCTGATTCGCATCGTCAACATGGCGGGGGGGCCGGAGGCGATTCCGACGATTCTCCAGTTCCTCGACCACGACAACGCGATGATCCGACGCCTCGCCATCGAGGCGCTCGGAGAGATCCTCGACTCGGGGACGATCGACTACCTTCTCGCCAAGCTCGACGACTCCGACGTGAGCTGCCAGCAGGCGGCCGTGAACTCGGCGTCTGCGCTCGTCGCGGCGTTCCCCGAGATCAAGGCCGACACGCTCGGGAAGATCCGCAGGCTTCTCGGGTCGAACAACGTGCCGACGAAGCTCAACTCCCTGTCGATCTACGTCAACATCCAGGGCGAGGGATACCACGACGAGCTCCTGCTCGCCTCGAAGGACGAGGACCCGGTGATCCGGCAGAAGGCGATCTCGCTGATGGGCAAGTACAGCGACGACCGGTTTGCCGACACCATGGTGCTCTCGCTTGCCGACGAGTCGACCACGGTGAGGCTCGCGGCAATCGAGGCGATCCAGAAGCTGCGGCCCGAGAGAGGTCTAGCCCCCCTCATCTCTTCGCTCGAGGACACCGACATCTGGCTTCGCACGGCCGCGGCGCAGGCGCTCGGCGAGTATCGCGACGTGGCCATCGTCGAGCCGCTCGTCCGCCATCTCGAGACCGACGTGACCCCGGTGAAGATCGCGGTCATCGATGCCCTCGGAAAGTCCGAGAGCGAGAGCGCGAAGGACGCGCTGCTGGCGTGCCTCGACGACAACGACATCGAGATCCGGAAGGCGGCGATCCTGGCCCTCTCCCGGATTCCCGGCGAGGCGATCTTCCACAGGCTGTCGACGTTTCTTCTCGATCCCGACTGGCGCCTGCGCGCGGCGGCCGCGCTCGCACTCGGCCAGCGCGGCGACGCGCGCGCGCTTCCCTCGATGCACCACGCGAGGGAAACCGATCCCGACACCTTCGTGCGGCAGTCGGTCGTGGCGGGGCTCGAGAAGCTCGCGAGCCGCTCGTCGTTCCCGTACCTCCTCGCTGCGATCGAAGACCAGTCGGTGCTCGACGAGATCTCGCATCTTTTCGTGAAGCACAAGGAGACCTACAGGGACCTTCTCGAGGACGCGTGGCGGCGCGCCGGGAGCCGGCATGAGGTGATCATCGCCGCGATACTGCAGTCGATGCGGGACACGGCTTGAGGCGAGAGCTGCGGCCTGGGTCGCAGCGCCTGGACGATCTGGATGACTAGCGGATTCAACCTGGGTCTGAACCACCATCTCGATCTGCCGGACGACGTGTTCCGGCTGATGAGGGACGCGATCTATTCGCGCAGCGGGCTCTGGTTCGCCGAGTCGTCGAAGTACCTCCTCCAGAAGCGCCTTTCCCCGCGGGCCCGCGAGCTGAGCTTCGACTCGTTCCAGAAGTACTTCTACTTCCTCCAGTACGATCCTCGCGCCGCCGCCGAGTTCGACCACATCTTCGACCTCGTCACGACGAACGAGACCTACTTCTTCCGCGAGCCGGCGCAGCTGTCGGCCTTCATCGACGAGATCATCCCCGAGCTGCTCGACAGCCGGCAGGTCAAGAAAGTTCGTATCTGGAGCGCGGGATGCTCCTCGGGCGAGGAGCCCTACACGATCGCGATGCTGCTGACCGAGCGCGGCTACTACGAGCGCGCCGCCTTCGAGATCTTCGCGAGCGACATCAATCAGCAGGTTCTCTCGAAAGCGCGCAAGGGCCACTACCGCGAGAACGCCTTCCGCGCGACGACCCCCGAGCTTCGCGAGAAGTACTTCGCAAAGGAAGCGGACGGATCGTGGCGGGTGGTCGACACGATCAAGAACAAGGTCTCGTTCGGTCGCCTGAACCTCTACGACGCGTCGCGAGTCGCCCTGCTCGGCTACCTCGACATCATCTTCTGCAGAAACGTCATCATCTACTTCGACGACGCGTCGAAGAAGATCGTCGTCGGCAACTTCTACGGAAGGCTCAACCAGGGAGGGTATCTGCTGCTCGGGCACTCCGAGTCGTTGATTTCCCTTTCGAGTCAGTTCAAGC
>JAMPYE010000031.1 GCA_023700825.1 Thermoanaerobaculia bacterium
CCCCTGCGCGTTTCAATCTGCGACGCCTACTGCGCTTTGCCGCTCTGAACTGCCGCGACGAAGTTGTCGCCCGAGAGGTACTTCTTCGCCGCGGCTCTGACCTGGTCGAGGGTGATCTTCGACGTCGTCTCGAGCAGGCGCTCGGTAAAGTCGAGGCCGACACCGTGGAAGTGGTGGCTCGCGAGGTTGCCGAGGATCGCGTCGTTGGTCTGCAGGTTGATCTTCGTCGAGCCTGCGTACGACGACTTTGCGCGGTCGAGATCGGCCTGCGTGATTCCGTCGGTCGCGAGGCGGTGGATCTCCTTGAGCAGCGCTTCCCTCGCCTGCTTCTCCTTCGCCGCGTCGGTCGCCATGTACGCGACGAACGTCCCGTGCTCGACGCGCGACGCGTCGCGCGCGAAGACGGTGTAGGCGAGCGACTGGCGGCCGCGAAGCTCGGCAAAGAAGGTTCCGGCGAGGCCGGAGGTGATGTTGCCGAGTAGCCGGATCGCGGGCCAGTCGGCGTTCTTCCGGTCGACGGTCGGGAACGCGTAGACGATCGCCGACTGCTTCCGGTCGCGGAACTCCGCGACCTCGAGCCGCGCCGAGGGCAGCACGGGCGCTGCCGCCTTCACGCGCGCGCCCTCGGCCCGCGGCAGTTTCGCGAACGCTTTCTCGACGAGCGCCTTCGCCGCATCGGCCTGCACGTCGCCGACGACGAGGATCAGCGCTCCGTCCGACACCGCGTGGCCGCGCCACCAGGAGCGGAGCGAGTCGGGCCCGATCTCGGCGAGCGAGCTCTGATAGCCGAGCGAGGGAAGGCCGTAGGGATGGCTCGCGTACATCGCCGCGGATGCCAACTCGAAGGGCCGCTGGGTGGAGGAATCGAGGGAACGGCGGATTCCCGCGATCTGCTGCGACTTCTCCTCGCCCACTCCCTTGTCGGGAAACGTCGGGTTCTGCACCACGTCGGCGAGAAGGTCGAGTCCCGCGCTGTAGTTCGTCGCGACGATGCTCAGCCTCAGACCGAAGTAGTCCTCGTTGACGTCGATCCCGATCTGCGTGCCGAGGAACTCGATCGCGCGGTCGATCTCCTCGCCGCTGCGCGTCGCCGTCCCCTTGCGCGTCGAGCGCGCCGCCAGCTGCGTGATCCCGGCGTTGCGGCTGTTCTCGTCGATACGCCCGCCCGGGAAGTAGATCCCGGTCGAGACGACGGGGGCGCCGGGCCGCTCGCGGACCAGCAGCGTCGCGCCGTTGGCGAGCGTGAAGCTCCGAACCTGTCCGTCGGCGGCAGCCGGCTTCACCGCAGTCCCGGGGATCGGCATCGCGACGGCGTCGCTCGGCGTCGGGCCGGCGACCATCGCCAATCGCGCCATCGCCATCGCCGCCTCGCGCGTCATCTCCGGCGTCCCCTTCGGGGCGTAGTGATAGAGCGTGAGCTTCTCGAGCGTGAGGTACTTCTTCGCGACACTTGCGATCTGCTCTGCGTTCAGGGCCTGCAGCTTCGCAAGACGCTTCGAGAGCTGGTCGTAGCCGTAGCGAGCCTCGTATTGCGAAAGCGTCTGCGCCTGGCCCAGTGAGGTCTGTAGCTCGAAGATCAACTGCGACTCGATGGAGTTCTTCGCCAGCTTCAGCTCGTACGGGTTAGGCCCGTAGGCTCGCATCCGCTCCACGACTCCGAGCGTTCGCTTGTCGACCTCGGCGCGGTTCTTCTCGTCGAACGACGCCTGGATCGAGAACACGCCGATGTCGTCGAAGGTGAAGTGCGACGCGTCGATCGTGCTCGCGGCGTCGGGGCTGACCACGCCCGTGTAAAGGCGAGACGAGCGTCCCCCGCCGAGAATGACGGAGAGCACGTCGAGCGCGAGTTCATCCTCGGCGCCGACTCCGACGGTCTGCCAGCCGAGCACCGAATAGCCCTGCTTGATGTCTGCCGTCGAGCGGCCGTAGCGGAACTCGGTCTGCGCCGGCTCCTTCGGGCCGTACTTCTTGTCGAGCTTGCCGCGGGAGAGCTTCCCGAAGGTCTCCTTCGCGACGCGAAGGGCGTCCTCGTGCTTCACGTCACCAGTGATCGTGAGAATCATGTTCTCCGGCCGGTAGAGCGTCTCGAAGAACGCGAGAAGGTTAGGCCGCTGGATGGCGCGGAGCACCTCGTTGGAGCCGATCCGCCAGCGCTTCATCCGGTGCTGCGTGAAGGAGGTCGCGAACATCCGCTCCGCGGAGACAGCGGGCGCGTTGTCGAACTTGCGGTTCGACTCCTCGATGACGACCTCCGCCTCCTTCTTCAGCTCGACCGGGTCGAAGAGCGGGTTGATCACAGCATCGGACTGAATCTCCATCGCGCGGCGAAACCCTTCGCTCGGCACGACGAAGTAGTAGCTCGTCGAGTCGTAGATCGTCCCGGCGTTCGTCTGCCCGCCGACGAGCGCGAGCTCCTCGGAGATCTGCTCCGCGCCGGGGAACTTCTTCGAGCCCTTGAAGAACATGTGCTCGAAGAGATGCGCCATGCCGGCCACCTCGTCCGACTCGTTGAAGTAGCCCGCCTTTACCCAGGTCATGATCGTGACGACGCCGGTCCCCTTCTGCTCGCGCGTGAGCACCGTGAGGCCGTTGGGGAGCGTCGTCTTCCTGACTTCCTTCACGAACGAATCGAGCGGCGTCGCCGGCGTTACGGGCGCCTTTGCGGCAAGGGCCGCCGGCGCCAGGAGAGCGAATGCGAGTGCGATCGCGAGAAGCTGCCTCATGGTCAATCCTCCGAAGGCGCGGAAGCGCCCGAGCGCGCATTGTATTGGAGAGCGGCGGCGCAGGATCGCGGGCCCGCGTCGCGTTCACCGAAGGTTGACCGGCGGAGCTCCAGTGGTGCGGCTGCCTACCGCGGGGGCGCCGTCGGCGACGGGGTCGGCGACGGACCGTCCCGGCGCTCGAAGCGCACGTGCTCCGCGCCGAGAGTCTTCGCGAGCTCCGAGATCCTCCGCTCCGCGTTCGACGACGCGAGATTGAGGATCCCCTTCTGCAGCGCTTCCTCGCGGATGCCGGCTTCGGCATAGGCGCGAGCGCGACCCTCGAGCCCGACGTCGGCCTTACGAAACGCGCCGGTCTTCCGGTCGAGGACGCGAGTCTCGTCGTTGTCGAGGCGCGTGACCAGAATCTCGGACGCCGGCAGCCGGATCACGATCGATCCGTCGAGCTCTTCACGAACGTCCTCCCGCGTCAGGCGCGAGAGATCGATCCCTGCGTAAACGTCGCCCACCGCCATGAGCGAGAGCGAATCGCCGGCGAACATGTCGGGGACGATTCCGTACGACTGCTTCAGCTGCGAGACGTGAACGACGCGCATCTGCGCCGTCTCGAGTCGGTTCAGCTCGTTGACCTTCGTCACGATCGCGGTGAGGTCGAGGGGTTGCTCCTTCCTTCCCACCGCGGCGTCGACGAGTGCCGTTGCCACCTCGCGAGGCGGGAACAGGAGCCGCATCATGAAGGCGGTGCCCACGACCATGAGCACGACGATGCCCAGGACGATCCACCGTTTTCGAATCCCGACGGGCTGCTCCATTCATGCTCCTTGCCGTGACGACATCTTTACGCAACCGCGAGCGATCGGAAAGACTTTCCGCTGGCGCCGTCATCGACACGGGAGCCGATCGGGAGCAAGATTGGCTTGATACGGAAGCACCGGAGGCTGAGCGCGATGAAATGGCAGAGCGGACGCAGGAGCGACAACGTCGAGGACAGGCGCGGCATGAGCGTGGGGCGCGGCGGCGCGTCTCTCGGCTGCGGAGGGCTGATTCTCGTCATCGCAATCTCGATGATTTTCGGCAAAGACCCGCGCGAGCTCCTGCAGCTGATCCAGCAGACACAGGGCCCTTCCTCCTCGGTCGAGGCTCCCGTGCCCGGCGGCGCTCCCGGCGCGCCCCCGACCGACGAGCTCGGTGACTTCGTTTCGGTGGTCCTCGCCGACACCGAGGACACGTGGACGCCGATCTTCCAGTCGATCGGAAAGAGCTACCAGCCCCCGGTGCTCGTGCTCTTCAGCGACGCCGTCGAGTCGGCCTGCGGGTTCACGTCTGCGGCGACCGGGCCGTTTTACTGCCCCGCCGACAGCAAGGTCTACATCGACCTCGGCTTTTATCGGGACCTGCGCGACCGCTTCGGCGCGCCCGGTGACTTCGCGCAGGCGTACGTCATCGCGCACGAGGTGGGACACCATGTTCAGAACCAGCTCGGCATCTCCGCGCAGGTGCAGCGCCTCGAGCAGCAGTCGAGCGAGCGCGACGCGAATGCGCTCTCGGTGAGGCTCGAGCTCCAGGCCGACTGCTTCGCCGGAGTCTGGGCGAATCACGCTCAAACCCAGCGACAGATGCTCGAGCAGGGTGACGTCGAGGAAGGGCTGAACGCCGCTGCCGCGATCGGAGACGACCGCATGCAGAAGTCGGCGGGCCAGCGAGTCAGCCCCGACTCGTGGACGCACGGCTCGTCGGAGCAGCGGGTGCAGTGGTTCAGCACCGGAATGCGCACCGGCAACATTCGCGACTGCGACACGTTCGGATCGTCACGACGCTGAGAGTCGGTCGAGAGAAACACGAGGGAGGGCCGGTAATCCGGCCCTCCCTTCACGTTTCGATCGCTCTCGTCACTTCGGAGAGCTTTTCGGCTCGAAGCCCATCTCGCGCATCAGGTTGTGCGCGCCATCGACGTAGTCCATGACCCACAGCATGTAGCGCGAGTCGACGTGAATCGAGCGCGCGACCTCCGGAACGAAGACCCAGTCTGACGCGATCGACTCGTAGTTGCCGTCGAACAGGAGGCCGCAGAGCTCTCCCTTGCGGTTGAGCGTCGGCGAACCGGAGTTGCCGCCGGTCGTGTCGCAGTTCGTCAGGAAGTTCACCGGCAGCGCGCCAAGCTCCGCATCGACGTAGCCCGCGGTCCGGCCCGCGCGCGCCGCTTCGAGCAGGGCGGCGGGGCTGTTGAACGGATCGACGCCGGTATTCTTCGCGAGCACGCCGTCGATCGTCGTCTGAGAGTTGTACCTGACGCCGTCACGCGGGTTATAGCCTTCGAGCGTCCCAAAGGTCACACGAAGCGTGCCGTTCGCGTCTGGGTACACCTTCCCGCCCCTCATCGCGAGAATGGCGTCCATGTACTTCGCCTTCGCGATCGCCATCGACCCCTGAATTTCGTCGCCGGCCAGCGAGTATCCGAACTGCTCCGCCTCGATCTCGCGGCCGAAGTCGAGCATCGCGTCTCGTCGCGCCCTCTGCTGCGCGGGGGTCTCCTCGAGCATCGCGGCGCGAGCCGTCTTGTCGGCGAGTTTCGTGTTCGTGAAGAGTCGCTCGATCAGCGCGGTGACCTGCGCGTCCGCGGTCGTCTCACCGGTCGCGAGGAGCGCCTTGTCGACGGTCTGGATCCTCTGCCCTTCCGGAAGACTCACGGCGAGCTTCAGGAAATGGGCAAGGAGCAGCTTGTCGACATCGACGTCGAGCGACCGCTGCGCCCGTTCGCTGGCTGCGCGGATTCGCGGCCAGTCGCGCTCCTGGTAGCCAGGCTCGCGAAGCGCGTCCTTCTTCCCCCGTTCGATCGCGAGCCGGCTGATCGTCGTCGCCTGGGAGAGAAGCGTCGACGATCGCCCGAGCCATCCGGCGAGAAAATCGCGCTCCTGCGTCGCCCACTTCCTCGCATCGAGCTTCGCGACCTCTTCGAGCGCTCCGCCGTATCTCTTCGCGCGCGCCGGGTCGGCCGCGATCCACGCCTTCAGCTCAGCCTCCTCGGTACGCTTGCGCGCGAGCAGGTTCCCCTTCTTCATGCCGGCGAGCGTCCCTTCGAACCTCTTGAGACCGTTCGAGTTCGCTTCGCTGCGCGACGCGAGCCGAATCCGCGCTGCGTCGCTCTTCGCGCTCTCGGCGGCAAGGATCGAAGCTACGGTCCTGTAATGCTCGATCGATCGCGGATAGTAGAGCTCCTCCGCGATCTTGTATTCGTCCGCCGTGACGTGCCTGGAGGTCCTCCCGGGATAACCCGCGACGATGACGAGATCGCCGTCGCTGATCTCCCCGGTCGACACCTTCAGAAACTGCGCCGGCTCGAACGGCACGTTGTCCTTCGAGAAATCAGCCGGCTTTCCGTCCCTGCCGACGTACGCGCGGTAGAACGAGAAGTCTCCCGTGTGGCGGGGCCACATGAAATTGTCGATTTCACCACCGAAGTCGCCGACCTTCTCGGCGGGCGCGTAGACGAGCCGCACGTCGCGAATCTCCATCTGCGTGATCCGGAGATATTTCGCACCCTCGAAGTACGATGCGACCCGGCAGCGGACTCCGCCCGGCCGCTCGCATTCGGCAACCAGGGCCTTCGTCCGCTCCTCGAGAACATCGTGGCGCTTCTTCCCGGTGATCGTCGCGTCGATCTTCCCGCGCAAGTGCTCGGTGACGTCGTCGATCTTCGTCGTCACCCAGACTTTGGAGCCTGGGGCTGCCGGAAGCTCCTCGTCGATCGACTTCGCGAGGAAGCCGTTCACCGTGAGGTCGCGCTCCGGCGTCGAGTTGTACTGGACGGCGCCGAACGCGCAGTGATGGTTCGTCACCACGAGTCCCTTCGGTGAAACGAACGATGCCGTGCAGCCGCCCAGCGAGATGACCGCGCCCATCGGGAAGCCGGTGAGGTCACTGAAGCTCTTCGCGTCGACCGTCATGCCGAGCGCTGCGAGCTGCTCCTGGAAGAGCGGGACCTGCTCGGGCATCCACATGCCTTCACCGGCGTGGACCGATCCGGCAATCGTCAAGACCAGCGTCAGAGGCAGCAGTCGTCGAAGTTTCACGTTCGTTCTCCCCGGCCCCGATTCCGAGCCCGATCCCGCGCCTGGCTGTTCCTCTCTGCCACGCGCGGCCGAACGATCCTCCCGCATCGGACGTCGTTCCCGCTGTCCGCTGGCTCACGTCGCGTGGCGACGCGGCTCACACCCCTTTGAGATGTCGCAGGATCGCCTCACCCGCGGCGGCCGTTCCGAGCTTTCCACCCAGGTCCGACGTCGTCTCGCTCGCCGCGATCGCCTGGGTCACGGCCTTCTCGATTCGATCCGACTCGGGCTTGAACCCGAGGAACTCGAGCATCATCGCCGCGGTGAGAATCGCGCCAATCGGGTTGGCGTGGTCCTTACCCGCGTATTTCGGCGCGCTGCCGTGGATCGGCTCGAAGAGCGAGACGCGACCGGGGTGGATGTTCCCCGACGCCGCCATCCCGAGCCCGCCCTGCAGCGCGGCCCCGAGATCGGTGACGATGTCGCCGAACATGTTGTTCGTCACGATCACGTCGAACATCTCGGGCATGCGCACCATCTGCATCGTCAGCGCGTCGACGAACATGTGAAAGTGCTCGATTGCCGGATACTCCTTCGCGACTTCCTCGAAGGTGCGGATCCAGAGATCGCCGCCGAAGCGCATGACGTTGTTCTTGTCGGCCATGCAGACCGACTTGCGCCCGTTCGCCTTCGCATATTCGAAGGCGTAGCGGATGATCCGCTCCACTCCGCGGCGCGAGTTGACGTCTTCCTGGACAGCGATCTCATCGGCGGTGCCCTTCTTGAAGATCCCGCCCATCCCGACGTACGCGCCTTCCGTGTTCTCTCGGAAGATGACGAAGTCGATCTCCTTCATCCCCTTGCCCTTCAAGGGCGAAAGGCGCTCGTCGAGCAGCTTCACCGGGCGATAGTTCACATAGAGGTCGAGCTGGAATCGCATGCCGAGCAGGATGTCGGCGGCGTGCTTCATGTCGGGAACGCGCGGGTCGCCGTACGCGCCGAGGAACACGGCGTCGAAGTTGTCGCGGATGTCTTCCATTGCGCCGGGAGGCATCGAGATTCCGGTCGCGAGGTAGGTGTCTGCGTTCCAGCCGAAGTGCGTGAACTCCAGCCCGAGCTTCGCGCTCTCGTTCAGGTAGTCGAGGACTTTCATTCCCTCGCGGATGACTTCCGGCCCGATCCCGTCTCCGGGGACGACTGCGATTCTCTTCGTCATGACACTCCGATTTGGCGGGTCAGCGGCCCGCGAGTTGATTGAGCCGGGCATTATAGCGACGAAGGCGGGCCGCTGCCGCCTGCGACGAACTCTTCTGCAGGAGCGACCCCGGGGGCGGCCGTTCGATCCCGTCAGCCCGTGGATTCGGGCGATGCATCGCGGGGCCCCTGCGTGCCCCCTGCCGCCCCGACGACATCGCGCACCGACACAAGCTCGATGTCTCGCCGCGCGCACTCCTCGCGAACTCGCGGGTCGCAGAGCGCGTCGGCCTCTCTCTGCCAGTCGTAGCTCCAGGAGTAGCTTTCGGCCAGCCCCTCGCCGGTCCCCGGGTGGGTGACCAGCTCGGTCACGCCGTCTACGTGGTCGAGCAGCTCGACGATTCGATCGGCGTCGAGATGTCCCGCGTCGCGAATACCGATCGTCCGGTCGTTCGTCGAAAATCCACGCAATTCCGCGATCCTCGCGGCCGCGCGCGCGAATCGCGAGAGCGCCGACACCTGCAGTTCGCGCATGCCGAGCGACCGGCGGGCCGCGTCGTCGGGAATCCTCACGTACCGGATGCCGAAATCCCCCGCCACCCGCAACACCCGTTCGAAGATGCCCGGAAGTACGTGCAGATGCTGGTGCCCGTTCGCATGCAGGAGCGAGACGCCGAGATCCCGCAGCCGCGCAGCCTGCGCCCGCAGCTCGGCTTCGACCTCGTCGAGGTCGATTCGTCCGAGCGTGTAGCGGACGAAGAGCTCGCGATAGCCGCCGGCGAATTTCCCGTCCCGGAACACGAGTGACTTGATGTCCGCCGCCGGCAGCAACGGGCGTTCTTCGACGAGGGTGAAGTGGACTCCCGCGTCCAGCGCGGGAACCGAGCGAACGGCGTTGGCCGCCTTCTCGACATCGATGCCGCACGCCGAGATCGAGCAGGCGGTGACGATTCCATGCTCGTGCCCGCGTATCGCGGCGTCGGTCATGCCGCGGTGCAGTCCGAGATCGTCCGCCGTGACGACGAGTCGCTTCATCGCGGACTTGCGGGTGGCGTGCGCCGCACGGGCCGCCTCATTTCGGGCGAGAGTTTCCACAGCTCCGCGAAGATCTTCAGGATGACCGTCGGTGACGACAGCGTCGATGCACCCTTCGTCCTCGGGAAGTAATCGAGCCCGAGCTGCTGGATGACGAACCCGAGGTTCTTCGCCTTCACGATCAGCTCGGCGTCGATGAGCGAGCCTTCGGACTTCAACTCGATCGCCTCGACCACTTCACGCGTCGCGAGCTTGAACGAGAAGTTGATGTCGCGGTGCGGCCAGCCGAAGAGCAGCCCGATCAGCATGTTGTAGAAGTACGAGTAGACCGTCCGCTTGAACCCTTCCGTGGTCCTGTCGAAGCGGTAGCCCGCGATCATGTCCGCCCGCGTTGCGTCCATCGCACGGATCGCGCGGCCGACCTCGTACGGGTCGAACGGCAGGTCTGCGTCCATGTAGAGAACGAGATCGTTCCGCACGGCGGCGAAACCGGTGCGGATCGTGCCTCCGAGCTTCCGGTTCTTCTCATGCCGCAGCAGGCGCACCCGCGACTCGCGTGCGGCGATTGCCTCGACGAGCGACGCGCACCGGTCGGTCGACGCGTCGTCTACGACGATGATCTCCCAGTCGAGCCCGTGCTGCACGAAAGCGCGCATCGCACACTCGATCGCGTGCTCGATGTCCGCTTCCTCGTTGTACATCGGGATCACGAGAGAGATCGAGCGTTTCTGCGCGGCGTCAGGCATCGTCGCGCCGGATTGTAGCCGACGTCGCGCGGCGGAATCAGGGCGCAGGCACGCGAGGATCGGTCGGCACGACCGACACGACCCGATATCGCGAGCCGGCAAGACGGCGTAGCGGCTCGCTGTCGGGCCACGAAAAGACGAACGCTCCAGGCTCCGTCGACTCGCCGGGAATGAGTGCGTACCAGGCCAGCGCGCGATCGGGCCCGGCGTTCTCGATCGGGACGAGTCTCCCCTTCGTGATCAGAGCCGACGCATGGGGCATCAACTCCTCGGCCACGAGAACGACTGCGCCCGGCTCGATCTTGTCGTCGATCCAGATCGCCGCCTTCGATGGCGGCGGTGCAGTCTTCAGCCTCGCGAGGAGAAGCGGAGACACCCATACCCACGAGAACAGGCAGAACGACGCCATCACCGCCATCCGGATCCACGGCTGACCCGCCCTCGAGCCGAGCTCCGTAAGGCCGCGTATCGCGAGAAGGGAGACGGCGGCGATCGCGAGCAGCAGCGCGAGAACGGGCTCGCGCACCGATCCGCGCCACGCGACGACCACGACATTCAGCACGCCCGGGGCGACGACGAGCAGCAGCAGGCTCTCGCGTGCGCGGATCGCGGCCGCAATGCCGGCGAGCGCGAGCAATGTGACGGGAATTGCAAGCCATGGCGGCCCGAACGCGTCGAGCAACGCGCTCGAAGCCACCCCTTCCGTCCCCGCGCCCCCGGACGCGGCCAGACCGGTCCAGCGGAGGAGAGCGACAGGCCCTCCAAGCGCGTTCGAAAGTGATGCGAAGACGAGAGCCGTTCCCGCGACAAACGTGAGGACCGCAATCGGTAGCAGCCGACGCGCCGCCGGGGCGAAGAGCGGAGCGAGAAGAAGGAGCAGTGCGGGCAGCGTCCACTCCGGTTGGCAGCCAACGGTGCCGGCTACACCCGCACCGAGCAGCGCGGCGGTCCTCCACGACTGCGCCTCGTCCGTCAGCAGCTTCGCCGCCGCGTTCAACGCGATCGCGAAGAACATCAGCGCCGAGGCCTCTGGCGCGGGCGTCGACGAGAAGACGAGCATCGCCGGCGCCATGAAGAGCAGAAGCGCCGCCAGCGCGCCGGCGACTGCGTCGCGGGACATCCGCCAGAAGGCCGCCGCGATGAGCGCCGTCGCCGCGACGCTGGAGAGAAACGCTGCCACGACGAGGGCGACGAACGGCGTCTCCGCCTTGAACATCAGCATGCGGGCGAGCTGGAGATAGAGAGGAAAGCCGGGAGCCGGCGGATGTCCGGCGAGCGGGTCGGGATTCCCGATCGCCACTCCAAGGAGAGGTTCGACCCGGAGCCACCAGGAATGAGGAAACGCGAGCGCGCGCGTGACGAAGACCACGAAGACCGCGACGCCGGCGGCCATCAGGAACTGGCGTGACTGAAGGCGCGGATCGCTCATCGCGTCATCCCTTCACCGCGTTTCCCTGGTTCGAGCGACGCGCTCGACCCCGGTCAGCGTCAGCGCGAGCCTTCGAGGATCGCGCCCCACGCCCATCGCCGGCGTGAACGCCTCCGACGACACCATCTCGACCTCGACGTAGCGGGCATCGGGGAGAGGGACCACACAACTCGCCTGCTCGCCGCGACGAATCGAGAGCTCTCGAACGCGCGCGCCGTCGACCCGGAGCCGGAGGGTCGTCGCTTCGTAGGGCGCCTCTTTCGGCAACTCGAACTCGAGTCGAAGGTCGCCTGCGCCCGGCGGAATCCGGATCGCCGAGACCTGGTCGAGCCATCTCCACTCCGGCCGGTCCGCGTCGCGCTCCCACGGATTCACACCCTTCACCGGGAGGAATCGTCGCTCCGGCGTGAGCGGGATCAACGACACAGCGCGGTAATGATTTCGCGTCAGCTTTCCGTAGGCGTCGCTCGCGGGCCACGAGAATATCTGAGCTCCTGAAACGCGTGTCGTGCCGTCCGCAAGAACCCACAACTCGACGTCCGCGCGGTCGAAATAACGCGCCAGCCCGATTTCCACTGGCATCGTGTCGAATCCGCGAAGGGTCGCGTCGGCGTGAGGGCGCAACGACGCATCCCAAAGTACGATCGCGCCCTGCGGGATTCTCTCGTTCGCCCAAGCGATCGCGCGAGCCGGCGGCGACGCCTCCGTCGCCCTCGGATGCACGACCGGCCAGGCGTAGGCGCAGTATCCGACGAGAAGCACGCCGGTCGCGACGAGACCGGCGCGCGGAACTCCGGCGCGCCGTGCGAGTAGCGCGATTCCCAGCGACGCGAGGAACGCGACCGCCATCTGCGACGGCAGCTGGTACCGAACCCCGTCGGCAGGATCCGACGTTGTGATCGTGAAGACCAGATGAACCGCCGAGACGGCGACGATCGGCCATGCGGCCCAGAGCCGCCTCCTGACGAGTTCGGCGAGTCCGAGCGCCGCGAAGGCCAGCGTTGGTATGGCGAGCGCCTTCGGTCCCCAGGGGTGAGCCGCGAAGCGGAGCGCGATCTCGACCCAGCTCCGCGTCCCTCTCGAGAGGTGCGCGTCGTGCGCTGCCACGTAGGACGCCTGCCCCGTCTCCCACTCGACGAACCGATCGAGGCCGCCGACGGCATCGATCAGCGGCACGAGCCAGAGAACGCAGACGGCAGTGAAGGCGAGCAGCCCCGCTGCCTTCGCACGCGCGCTCCCCCGGATAACGACCACCGCGAGAAAGACAGGAACGATCGCCACCGCATACTGCGGCCGGCAGCCGATGGACGCCGCGCAGCTGGCCGCGAATCCGACCATGGCCCCGCCGGCCGAGGAGTGGTCCAACCTCGTGGCCGCCCAGAACGCGAGTGCGAGGAACATCAGCGCCGGTGGATCGGACATCGGCTCAGGGCCGTGGACGAGCATCGCGGGCGAGAGGTTGAAAAGCAGCGCGCCTGCCACCGCAACGGCCTCGCTCGCTGTGATCTCGCGCAGTGCCATCGCGAAGGCGAAGAACCCGATCACCGAAGAGGCCCAGGCGAGCGCCATCAGGGACGAGAACGGCTCGTTCACGACGAAGTCGATCACCTGCCCGAGCCCGATCAGCAGCGGGTAGCCGGGGGGATGCGGATGATGGCGGAGCGGCTCGAAGCTTTCGACGCCCATCCGGAAGAGGTACTCGTCGAACTCCCAGTGCGTCGCCTGCCGGGTGACGAACCGAATGATCGCCACGGCCAGCGTCGCGATCGCGATCCATGAGAATCGCGACGCCACGCGCGTCTCGAGGCTTCCGGCCCCCGTCATCGCGCGGCATTCTATAATCGCCGCCGCCCGATGCGCGTCAGCTATCTCCGAGCACTCACCGTGCTTCACCACTCCTTCTCGTCGCGCACCCCCGCGGCACGGGCGCACATCCTCGGCCGATTCCTCACCTGCCCCTTCCTTCGGACGCTACGGCACGTGCCCGAAGGCGGGCGGGTGCTCGATCTCGGCGCGGGGCACGGCACGTTCGCGCGGCTCGCCATCGAGGCGGGGGCTGCTTCGGTGGTCGCGGTCGAGCCCGATCTGCGAAAATCGCTCGCCCCGTCGGTCCACCCGCGCGTTCGCTTCGTCGCCGCCTTCGACGATGCTGTCCGGGGCGAGTTCGACCTGGTGAGCGTGTTCGACGTCATCTACCGCATTCCCCGGGCCGATTGGGATCCGATCCTCGAGCGCGCCTCCGCCCGCCTCTCCCCGGGCGGAGTCCTGCTGATCAAGGAGCTGGATCCGGAGAATCAGTTGAAGTTCGCCTGGAACCGCGCGCAGGAACGGCTCTGGGACCGATTTTTCGGACTCACGCTCGGCGAAGCGTTCAACTACGAGACCCGGGCGCAGATCGAAGAGCGGCTCCTGAAGGCGGGACTCGTCGATTTCCGCGCCGAATCGATCGACGCGGGTTACCCGCACTCGCACGTCGTCTACACCGCGCGCCGACCCTGATCCGCGAGAGACGATTCCTCCTAGACCGCCCTTAGCCGACCGCCCTCGCGGCCCTTGTCCCTCCATCTCTGAATTCCCGATTCTCCATTCTCAATTCGCCTTTGGCGCGCCCCCCCTTCTGCTATGATTCCGCCTCCAATCGATGCTGCTGTCCGGCGGCAAACTGCAGAGAAGGAGTCTTTAGTGAGCAGCTTCCCAGGCGTTGACTACATGGAAATCGACTCACTCTTCAACGAGGAGGAGCTGATGGTCCGACAGACCGTCCGCGACTTCGTCGACGAGGAGGTCCTCCCGATCATCGAGGAGGCAAACCGCCACGAGAAGTTCCCGGTAGAGCTCATCCCGAAAATGGGAGAGCTCGGCCTCTTCGGGGCAACGATCAACGAGTACGGCCTCCCCGGCCTGAACAACGTGGCCTACGGGCTCATCATGCAGGAGCTCGAGCGCGGCGATTCCGGCCTCCGTTCGTTCGCCTCGGTGCAGTCGGGCCTCGTCATGTTCCCGATCTACAACTACGGATCGAAGGAGCAGAAGGACAAGTGGATCCCGAAGCTCGCCTCGGGTGAGAAGATCGGCTGCTTCGGCCTAACCGAGCCCGACTTCGGCTCGAACCCAGGTGGGATGCGGACGCACGCGAAGAAAGACGGCGACTCGTGGGTGCTCAACGGCGCGAAGTCGTGGATCACGAACGGCTCCGTCGCCGACGTCGCCGTCGTCTGGGCGAAGACCGACGAAGGGATCAAGGGCTTCCTCGTCGAGAAAGACACTCCCGGATACACCACCAAGTACCACATGGGCAAGTTCTCGCTCCGCGCGTCGGTGACCTCGCAGCTCTTCTTCGAGGACTGCCGGATTCC
This sequence comes from Thermoanaerobaculia bacterium, assembly GCA_023700825.1. Lineage (GTDB taxonomy): Bacteria > Acidobacteriota > Thermoanaerobaculia > Gp7-AA8 > Gp7-AA8 > JACPDH01. The sequence continues at coordinate 14,530 of JAMPYE010000031.1, forward strand.
CGCAGAGAATCATCTGCCGCAGACCTCGTCGTTGCGGCATCCGCTCAGCTGCCTCACCCAGGCGCGCTACGGAATCGCATGGGGCGTGCTCGGAGCGGCGATGGGCGTGTTCCAGACCGCGACCGAGTATGCGAAACAGCGCATCCAATTCGCCGGCCAGCCGATCGCCTCGCACCAGCTGGTGCAGAACAAACTGGCCTGGATGATCACCGAGATCACCAAGGGACAGCTGCTCGCGCTGCAGATGGGCCGGCTCAAGGACCAGGGCAAACTCAAGCCGCACCATGTCTCGATGGGCAAGATGAACAACGTCAACATCGCGCTCGAATGCGCGCGAATGGCGCGCGACATCCTCGGCGCGAACGGCGTGTCCGACGAGTATCCGGTGATCCGGCACATGATGAACCTCGAGTCGGTCAAGACTTACGAAGGAACGCACGACGTCCACAATCTCGTCATCGGCGAGGCGGTCACGGGCATCGCGTCGTACAATCCGCCCATGTCGGCGGCCCAAGCAAAGGAAGCGGAAGCAGCATCGAAGAAATAGTCACCACGAGGCCCTCCGGAACCCGGAGGGCCTCGGACTTTCCGGGAGGGAAGATGGAATCGAGTCTCGAGATCGGGTTTCTGAGAGTCGCCGAAAAGGCCGCTCTCGCCGCAGCCCGTACGATGGGCTACGGCAACCGGAAGTACTCGGACCAGGTCGCCGTCGAGGCGATGCGCGAGGACATGTCGAAGCTGAACATGCGCGGCACGATCGTCATCGGCGAAGGCGAGCGTGACAAGGCCCCGATGCTCTATGTCGGCGAAGTCGTCGGACGCGAGCAGGACGAGCACGGCGACACGAACCCGGAAGTCGACATTGCCGTCGACCCGCTCGAGGGAACGAACCTCTGCGCCACGGGCGCGCCGAACGCGATCACCGTTCTCGCCGCCGCGGAGAAGGGCGGCCTTCTCAACGCTCCCGACATCTACATGGACAAGCTCGTCGTCGGCCCTACCGCGGCGAAATGGGTGTCGATCAACAACTCGGTCGAGGAGAACCTCCGCCAGATGGCCGAGGCGTTCAAGCGCGACGTCAACGAACTGACGATCGTCGTCCTCGACCGCGAGCGGCACCACGACCTGATCGGGCACATCCGCGAGGCGGGTGCCCGCATCAAGCTGATCGGCGACGGCGACCTCTCGGCCGGCATGTCGACGGCGATTCGCGGCACCGGCGTCCACGGAGTCATGGGAGTCGGCGGCGCACCGGAAGGTGTGCTCACGGCTGCTGCGATGCGTTGCCTCGGCGGTCGCATCCAGGCTCGCCTCAGGCCGCTCGAGAAGTGGCAAGAACAGCGCCTGAAGGACATGGGCTACACCGACTCGAACAAGGTCTACGAGACGAACGAGCTCGCCGGCGGCGACGACATCATCTTCGTCGCGACCGGCGTGACCGACGGCGACCTGCTGCGCGGCATCCGCTTTTTCGGCGGCGGCATCCGCTGCTCCTCGATCTTCATGTCGCTCAAGGCGAACACGATCCGTTTCGTCGACACGATCTACCGCGACGACTTGACGACGCCGATCACGATGTAGCGGGATTTTCCGGGTTCTGAGAAGCGCCGGCGCGAAAGTGCC
>JAMPYE010000032.1 GCA_023700825.1 Thermoanaerobaculia bacterium
CAACGAGCCGACGAGCCTCTGCACCGCGCTCCTCTTGAAGAAAAGCAGCAGCGCGAAGGCGAAGGGCACGAACGACGCGACGATGAGCCATCCCGCAACCCCTTCGATTCCCGGGCTAAGCCCGGTGTGAATCTGCAGGTCGAGCGCGACCGATTCGAGATCGTTCATCAGCGCTCCGCCTTTCCCCTCCCGGTACCAGGCGAGAAAGTCGGCGTCGGTCCGGAGCCGCCACGCGAAGTGGATCGTGTGAATCACCACGAAGAAGGCCGCAAAGGCCGCGATGGGGCGCTCGATCTCGGGCATCTTGAAGCCGACGTTCGCGAGCGTCATGTAGAAGAACGTCGCGGCGAGGAGCACCTCGCCGAAGTGCCCCATCGACGAGACGACGAGCCCGCGGCGCCACTCCGACGAGACCGCGAAGAGCCAAAGCACCGCGAGCGCGATGACCAGCGCGAGCGCACGCTTGTTGCCGCGCACGAGCCAGCCGAGCCAGCCCCAGCCCGCGGCGATCGCCAGCGCGATCGGGAGTTTGAAGTTCTGCATGTGCGTGAAGCCGCCGCCGTAGACGAAGTCGAACGCGGGGATCGCGGGATGCCCGAGGAGCCAGGACGCCACCGCGTGCCCCAGCTCGTGGAACAGCGTGACGAGCGCCGAGAAGACGAACCGCAGAAACGGGATCGCGTAGACGACGACCGCCGACACGAGGCCGAAAGCTAGAATCCGCAACTCGGTACGGCCGAGCCTCCCGTCTTCGACCGCGTCGACCAGAACGGACGCGGCAGGAACGTAGGCCGGCCGGTAGCTCGGCCGCTGCGGCATCGCCTCGGGAGGCTCGTCGGCCTCGGGTCGCGGATCGCTGCGCTGTGATTTCGCGAAGATCACGCCGCACCGCGCGCACTCGGCTCTCCCGGACGCCTGCTCGAAGCCGCACTTCGGACAACGCATGCCGCAGTTCTAACACAGGCGAGGCTGAGGGTCCGAGTCCGGTTCGCGGTGCTCCTGCAGGAATCAGCCGGAGCAGAAGACGGGCGACGCACCGCGTCGCCCCTACGAAGATCGTTCCGCGGCCTTTTCCGCGCCTGCTTTGACCTTTGACCTTTGGCCTCTGGCCTGCTTTACCTGACCCTCGCCCCGATCGGAAGAAGCCTCGCGGCGTCGGTCAGTGCCCCGATCTTCGCGGCAAAGCTCGTTCGGCGCAGGACGTCCTCGTCGCTGATGACGTGCACGTCCAGGAGGCCGTCGAGCCTTCGGCCCGTCCGCAGGAAGTTGATCTCGCCGAGGCTCAGGCTCCAGCCTTCGAGCCAGGCGAGCAGGTCGCGCTTCTGGTCTTCGCTGCCGGAGAAGTGGACGAGCAGGTCGACGTCGCTGTCGGGGCCCGCCGTCGCGTTCTTCGTGCTTCCGAACAGGTAGAGCGCCTTGACGCCGAAGCGCTTCGGGTCGAGGAGCGACGCGAGGCGCTCGACCATCCGCAGGCGCCACTTCCAGTGCGCCTCGTCGACGTGCGTCGCGCCCTCCTCGTCGCGCCGGACCGGGGAGAGATCGACTCCCACGTTAGGCGTGTCGGTAAGGAACGCGACGGCCTCGTCGGTCTCGCCGTTCATCAGGACCTGCAGCGTCTGGCCCCCCGTGGAGCGCGGGACGTCGACGACGCGGATGGTCGCGGCGAGAGACTCGAACTCGGGCAGCAGCGTCGCGAGGATGTTCTCGGAGCCGCACAGGAACTCCTCGTTGAAGACGATTCCCTTCTCGTCGGGATAGAGCGGCAGGTAGCGGATCGAAGCCTCGACGAGGTCCTGGAAGAAGTGGGTCCCGAACGAGAGCTCGGGCACGTAGTCCTTCTGCTTCTTCGCGATCTCGAGGAGCATCGCCGAGGCGTTGATGTCGGAGTAGGTGACGCTCACGCCGAGCCGGATGTCGCCGCGGCTTCCCCATCGGCCGGGGCCCATGAGGATGAACTGCCGTTTCGGCAGGATCTCGTTGAGGCGGCTGATGGCGCGCCCGACGTTGAGAAGCTCCTGGCGCCCGCTCAGCTCCGCATAACGCAGGGGATCGACGTAGACGATGTGCGTGATTCCGGAGACGGCTCCGTTCGAGACGTAGCGGTTCGCCGTGAAGACCACGCGCTCGGGCTCGAGGTCGTGTGGAATCGCGGCGGGCTGCGCGGCCGAGCCGTAGCTCTGCGGGCGGCACTGCACGAGGTAGAGGTCGGTGCCGTCGTGCGCGAACTCGATGTCGACCGGCATGTGGAACTCGGCCTGCAGCGCGTCGAGGATCGTGCGGATCTGCTCGACGAACGGAGTGCGGGCGACGAGGCCCTCGAACGTCATCACGACGTGATCGCTCTCCGGCTCGAACCCGAGGCCCGTGACCGGCTCGAGGCGGTCGTCGCGGAGAATCGACGCGAGTTGCTGCACCATCGGGTAGTCGTTCCCGCACTCTCGCATCAGCTCAGCCACCTCGACGCTCTCGAGCTGATGGGACTCGAGGTTGATGACGTCGACCTTGCGCGGCGAGTAGCGCACCTTTTCGTCCGTCGTCACGTTGACGCGCAGGGTCGGCTGCCCCGGCGCGACGAGGATCGGGTAGTCGTCGCTCATCCGGTCGACCGCGCGCGTGCCGAGCCCCGGCACCATGCGAAGCAGCCCGTCCTCGCGCCGGATCCTGCGTGACCAGCGGAACTCGTTGTTGCTGAACGCGACGCCCGAGAATGCCGGCATGAAGTACTTGCCGACCCTCGTCCCCGCGACCTCCTGGATCAGCACGCCCATCTCCTCGTGGAAGTCGACGAGCCCGTGCTCGCTCCTGTACTCGATCGGGTCGGGGCCGAAGGTGGACGCGTAGACCTCGGTGATCGCGTCGACGAGCGCCACCAGCCGCTCGCGTTTGGTTCCCTGGTTCGAGATGAAGAGGCTCTTGTACATCCCGGCGAACGACGCGCCGATCCTGTCCTCGAGCAGGCTCGAGCTCCGGACGATCAGCGGCGTGTCGCCGAAATCGTCGAGCGCGACCGAGAGGCCGTTGATGATCTCCGGCGGCAGCGGCGAGTTCTTGAAGACGTGAACGATGTACGGATACTCCTGCCGCACGTGGCCGATGTCCTCGTACTTCTGCTCGACGATCTCCTCGAGATCGTTCGTGTCGATGAAGTCCAGGATGCCGTCGCTCGTCAGGTACCAGGTCTTCGGCGTCTTCACGCCGCGGAGGAGATCGTTGTTCTTCCCTACCGCCTTGAGCACCTGTGAGGCGAGGAAGAGCCCCGAGGCCTTGCCGCCTAACTTGCCGTGGCTTCCCGTCGGGTGAATGACGCGGCGCAGCAGCTCGTAGAAGTCGTTGACGTCGATGAAACGCTTCGCGATGCCGATGAAGGTCGAGTCGTCGCTGAGGAGGCGGCGGATGAGGGAGACACGGAACGCGCGCTCGCGCGGAAACGAGAGCTCCAGCCCCTGCGAGGCGAGGTGATGGAAGCGCTCGATCGCGCTCGTGATTTCACCGAGCGTCGACTGCGGATTCTCGAGGATCCGCACGAGGAATCCGGAGCGGTCTTCCTTGATCCACTTCTGGATGTTCGAGAGGATCTCGTCCTCCGAGAGCCTCTCGCCCGCGAGGTCGAAGATCCGATCGGTCTGCGCGAGCAGGTCCTGCCGCGACGTGAGGATCATCGGACGGTTCTCCTCGGCGATCGAACCGTCCCGCCCTCCCCGCATCGACGCGCTGAAGCCCTCGATGATCACGTTCGCCTCGGCGACACCCGACCAGGCGAGGTGGTTGAGCATCTTGCGGGTGATTCGCGTGAGCAGCTTCGGGTCGGTCTTGCGCAGCAGGCCCAGGATGACGCGCCACTCCACGCCGGCGACCGTGCGCCGCTGCTCGTCCTCGAGGACGTCGCGGAGATTGTCGTGGAGGATCCGCCGCTCGAGCCTGTCCGCGATCGTTTCGATCAGCCTTCGCTCTTCCTTGAGGAACGGCCCTTCGTCCGCCTGCGGGCGCTCTTCCCTGTAGGCGATCTCGATGCGTCCGCTCACACGGTCTCGGATCACGAGGTCGGCTTTCAGCATCCACGGCGTCTCGCGGAAGCCCCGCGTCGAGCGTGAGATGTCGCCGTAGACGATCCGCGCCTCGCAGACGTCGGAGTGCTTCCACCCCGCCGGAATCGCGCGGGCGATTCCCTCCATGACCTCCGCAAGGCTGAGCGCGGGCCGGTTGAAGAGCTCTTCGACCTCGTAGAGGCAGTTCAGCTCCTTCGCGCGCTCCCGGAGCGCCGTCATGAGAGGGTCCTGCGTTTCGTCCCGATCCTGCATCGATCACCTTTGCCCGATCGCGCCGGACGCCCGGCCGCGCAATCGACATTCTGCACCCGTGTCCGGAAGGGTCGCCATACGGATTCGAACCGAACGACGCTTCGAACCTGCCCTCAACGAGAACGCCCCTCTCCGCGGCTGGCGCGAAGAGGGGCGTCGTCGAATCGATGACGACGAACGACTAGACCCAGCCGCGGTCGCGGCACGCCTGAGCCACGCGGCTCACGGCGATGAGGTAAGCGGCGTCGCGCATGTAGACATTGCGCTTCTTCGACATCTCGTGAACCGCGTGGAACGCCGCGGTCATCTTCGTGTCGAGCTTGCTCAGGACTTCTTCCTTCTCCCAGAAGTAGTTCATGTTGCACTGCACCTGCTCGAAGTAGGAGCAGGTCACGCCGCCGGCGTTGGCGAGGAAGTCGGGGATCAGGAAAATCCCGCGCGCCTTGATCAGCTCGTCGGCTTCGGTCGTCGTCGGGCCGTTGGCGCCTTCGACGATGATCTTCACCCGCTTGGAGATCTTCGGAACGTTGTCCTTGGTAATCTGGTGCTCCATCGCGGCGGGGATCAGGATGTCGACGTCCTGCTCGATCCAGGCGTCGCCCGGGAGCACTTCGTAGCCGATCTCCTGCGCCTTCGCGCGGCTGATGCCACCGAACGGATCGGTGATGCCCTTCAGCTCGTCGAACTTCACGCCCGAGGCCTTGCGGAAAGTGAACGACTTCTTCTCGGTGTTGTCCCAGCTCGAGACCGAGAGGATCTTGCCGCCGAGCTTCGTGTAGAGGTCGACGGCGTACTGCGAAACGTTGCCGAAGCCCTGGACGCTCGCGACGGTCGTCGCGATGTCGATCTTCATTTCCTTCAGAGCCTCGCGAAGGGTGTAGATGACGCCGTAGCCGGTCGCCTCGGTGCGTCCCTGCGAGCCGCCGATGCCGAGAGGCTTGCCGGTGATGAAGCCGGGGTACTTGCCGCCATGGATCGCCTCGAACTCGTCGAGCATCCAGAGCATGTTCTGCGGGTTCGTCATCACGTCGGGAGCCGGCACGTCGAGCAGCGGGCCGACGTTGCGCGCGATCTGGCGCACCCAGCCGCGGCAGACCTGCTCGGTCTCGCGCGGGGTGAGGTTGTGCGGGTCGCAGATGACGCCGCCCTTCGCGCCGCCGAGCGGGATGTCGACGACCGCACATTTCCAGGTCATCCACATCGCCAGCGCGCGAACCGTGTCGACGGTCTCGAGCGGGTGGAAGCGGATGCCGCCCTTGCCGGGGCCGCGGGAGTCGTTGTGCTGCACGCGGAAGCCCTTGAAGATCTGGACCGAGCCGTCGTCCATCCGGACCGGGATGCTGAAGTGGTACTCGCGCATCGGGGTGCGGAGAAGATCACGGGTCGCCTGGTCGAGACCTAGGATTCCGGCCGCGTTGTCGAACTGCTTCTGTGCCGTTTCAAAGGCATTGTGAGAACCGCTCTGCATGGGAGGACCGCCTTTCGGGGATTGTTTTGGTCTCCGCGCGTGGGGAGACGCTGTGAAACGGTCACCATTCTTGGGGACCGTCTCGAGCACTCTAGTGGCCCGGGACATATCGGGCCGTGACGGGTGACACACCGGGAGTGGTGGGGATTTCGGATTCGAGGAGTGCGGAGACTCGGAACCTGGCCAGCCCGCCGGGGCTCGAACCCGGGACCCACAGCTTAGAAGGCTGTTGCTCTATCCAGCTGAGCTACGGGCTGGTAACCCTTGAAGGATCGACTCAGCACTCGGCGCTCAGCACGGGGTTCAATGGGGTGGGTGGAGGGGTTCGAACCCTCGACCTCTGGATCCACAATCCAGCGTTCTAACCGACTGAACTACACCCACCATACGAACCGGTCCCGAAGCGCGTCGCGATGCGTATACCCGAAGGAAAACTGGTCGGGGCGAGAGGATTCGAACCTCCGACCCCCTGCTCCCAAAGCAGGTGCGCTACCAGACTGCGCCACACCCCGATCGATCGGGACGCCGCGAGAGGCGGTCACTCTAGCGACCGACACCCGCCTTGTCAATTCAAGCCGAACAGGCCCCCGCGGGGAGGCATTCCGCCCTTAGACGGTCGCGACCGCCGAGTGGACGCTGCCGGGGTCATCGACGCGGTGCTTCGGGAGTTTCTGCTTCCACTTGGCGATCTCGGCCTTCGAGATCACGAACTCGAAGGTGTGGCCGTGCGCGCGGAGCCGGAGGACTTCCCCGTCGATCTTCCTGCCGCCGGTCATGAGGTCGTCGTCGTACTCGACCTCGTCGACGTTGGCGAGCTCGAGGAACGCCTGCATGTCGGCGTTCTCGTAATACAGCTTCTTCGTGTCGAGGGCGAGGGCGACTTCGAGGTGGGTCGGCCCCTCGATGAACTCGGCGGGTGTCGCAATCAGGGACGTTGCGCGCCGCTTCTTGAGGAGACCGTCGATCTTGTCGCGATTCAGGAAGCGGACGAGGACGAAGGCGAGGGCTATCACGACTACGACGAGTGCTAGCTGGGCCCAAACAGGGATACCTGGCATGGACGAAGCCTCCTTGTTCTGCGATCGCAGGTGCGAACTTGTCTAGGCAGTATGTTAACTCCAAATGCGCCCCGGAGTCTTGCGCGCGTCGCGGACACCGTGGCCGACTTGCCGGTGCGATAGAATCTCCCAAGGTGAACAAGTCGAAGCGGCAGGCGGTTCAGGCGCACTCCGCGGGTGGTGTGGTCGTCCGTGAGGAAGGGGGCACGATTCGCGTCGCGATGATCGCGACGCGCGGCCGCTCTCGCTGGGGCCTGCCCAAGGGCGCGCCCAACGACGACGAAACCACGGAGCAGGCGGCCATCCGCGAGGTCTGGGAGGAAACCGGGCTCAGCGGCGAGATCGTCTCGCTCCTCGACCGGATCGAGTATTTCTTCCGCGCGAACGACAAGCTGATCCGCAAGGAAGTCGACTTCTACCTGATGCGCTACACCGGCGGCGAGATGCGCCCTCAGCTTTCCGAAGTCGATGACTGTGAATGGGTCGAGCTCGGCGAGGCGATCGGCCGCGCGAGCTTCGAGTCGGAAAAGAGGATTCTCTCGATGGTCGGCGCCGCGTGGAGCGCGGCGGCCGAGCCGGCGAATGACGGACCGGAGTCGTAGCGCCAGAGTTAGGCCCAATGGCCTCGACTAGGAAGAAGACCCTGAACCTGGAATGCAGCACTCCGAAGTTCGAGCCCCGGAATGGGCACCCGGGGCCGGTTTTCGGGTTCCCGATTCACGGTTCAACGTTCTAACTTCGAATTCTCTCGCTTGACTCGAGGCCATGGGAGTTAGGCCGAGTCGTGGCGGAGGCCGTCGCCACTAGAGCGCCGCGAGCGAGCCGATCTGCGCGAGCGCGATCTCCGCCTGCTTCTGCCGCCGCACTTCCTTCTTCATCCGGACCTTCCCGATCCGGTCCTCGATGAGCCCCCACGTCACGTTCGACGGCTGGTATCGCTCGGGCGACGACTCCGCCACGTGTCTCCCCAGCGCGCCGAGCGCGGTGTGGTACGGGAGCGGCGCGACGCTGCCGGTGCGCTCCATCTCGTCGACGTATCGCGCGACGAGAAGCCCCACGGCTGCCGACTCGATGTAGCCTTCGACGCCGGTGATCTGCCCCGCGAAGAAGAGGCGCGAGTCGTCCTTCAGGTGGAACGCGCTCGTCAGGTGGCGCGGGCCGTTGATGAAGGTGTTCCTGTGCATCGCGCCCCACCGCGCCACCGAACAGTTCTCGAGCCCCGGGATCATGCCGAGCAGGCGCTTCTGCTCTGGGATCTTCATCTTCGTCTGGAAGCCGACGATGTTGAAGTACTCGTCCGAGAGGTCTTCCTTCCGCAGCTGCACGACCGCGTAGGGTCGCTCGCCCGTCACCGGGTGATCGAGGCCGACGGGCTTCATCGGTCCGTAGCGCAGCGTGTCGTCGCCCCGCGCGGCCATCTCCTCGATCGGCAGGCAGCCCTCGAAATGCGCGGCGTTCTCGAAGTCGTGGAACGGGTAGACCTCCGCGGCGCGGAGCGCGTGGAGAAACGCCGTGTACTCGCTCTCGGTCATCGCGGCGTTGAGGTAGTCGCTGCCGTCGCCCTTGCCCCAGCGCGATTTCCAGTAGAGCTTCGACATGTCGAGAGAGTCTGCGGCGAGGATCGGCGCGATCGCGTCGTAGAAATAGAGCCCGTCGTTGCCGAGCCGCCCTCCGATCGCGTCGAACAGCGCGCCGCTCGTGAGCGGGCCGGTCGCGACGACGAGGTAGTCGGCGTCGCCCCGCTCGAGGCCGCGCACTTCCTCGCGTCGCAGCGCGATGCGCGGCTCTCCTTCGATCGTGGCGGTCATCGCCGCTGAGAATCGCTCGCGGTCGACCGCGAACGCGTCGCCCGCCGGCACGCGCACCGTGGCGCCGATGCGCATCACGAGCGAGCCCATCAGCTCCATCTCCCGCTTGAGCAGGCCGACGGCGTTCGTCTCCGAATCGGAGCGGAAGGAGTTCGAGCAGACGAGCTCGGCGAGCCCTCCCCCCGAGTGCGCGGGCGTCGGAACGTCGGGGCGCATCTCGACGAGCTCGACCTCGTGCCCGCGCCGCGCGAGACCGAAGGCACACTCGCAGCCCGCGAGGCCGCCGCCGATGATGCGGATCTTCGCCATCGGGTCTTCTAGTTCGACGGCTCGTCGCTGACGGCCGGGAACGAGGGCGAGAGGTCGATCCGGATCTCGCCGAACTTCTGCTCGTAGAGGCCGAGGTTGTGCGCCATCGCCTGGAGAAACTGCTTGGCGTGGAGCGGCGAGAGGATGAGCCGCGTCGTGATCTTCACGTCGGGACGCCCCGGCACCACGCGTCCCAGGTCGACGACGAACTCGCCGGGCGAGTGAATGATGTTCGCGAAGTTGACGTAGGAGCCCTGGGCGGTTTCCTCGTCGAGGACGATGCGCAACTGCTGCTGTTCGGACACGGAGGTCACCTCGTTCGCTTGATTCTCGACTGCGAAGACACCCTACGCAGCGAGGAGCGGCGGAATTCCGATGCAGGCAGGGCGCCTCGCCTTGCCCGCCCCTGACGGACTCGACGAGCCGCGACACGCGACACGCGCAGAAGGCCTTCGCCTCGTCAGCGCTCTCCCAGGCCGATGGTCCACTCCGCGTCGTCGTGAAATGCGACGACGAGGAGACCGAGACCATGGCGATCGACGACGTCGAGCAGCGCGGCAGCCTGCGGCGCGAGCCCGCCGAGGCGTTCCGCGGCCGTTGCGAGGGGAGGGGAGCCGTCGTGGAGGATCCACGCGCCCTGGCCGAGAACGATCTGCAGCGCCGGCAGGGAAAGGCCGTCACGGAGACGGAAGGCGAGACCGCCGAGCGGTTCGAGCAGGCGAAGGCTGTCGTTTCCCGGATCCTCGGCGAGCTCCACGGTCATCGGCCGTGCGAGCCCGACGATCGCCGCGAGAAGGTCGCCCTTTTCCCGGTCGCGCGGATTGAAGGCTCCCGACGTGAGCCGCCATGCCCGCGACGGCACGAGAGGCTGCACGACGCGGCGCAACTCGAAGTCGAGGAGCAGTTGAGCGGGAGTCATCATTGCGACGGGACAACAGCGCGGGCGCCACGCGTCGTTCCCGCAGCCGGACGGAATGTGGACGCAGGCAGGAGTGCCTGCGCCACACCAGGCGTCCGTTCCGGCGCGTAGAATGAACTTCCCGAACCAATGTGCCACAGGAGTCGAACGTGACAGCTCTTGCTCTCATCCTCGCCGTACTCGCCACCCTGACCTTCACGACGGGCGCCGCCGCCCAGCCGAATGTCGCGACCTTCTCGATCGTCGCCGCTGATCCTCAGACGGGAGAAGTCGGCATCGCGGTCGCCTCGCGATTCTTCGCGGTCGGCAGCGTCGTGCCCTATGGCAAGGCGGGGGTCGGCGCCGTGGCGACGCAGGCCTCGGCCGACACGACCTTCGGGCCGCGCGGGCTCGAGCTTCTCGCGCGCGGCGCACTCCCGGAAGAGATCGCGACCGTGCTGCTCCGCGGTGACGGCAACGCGGATCGCCGCCAGTTCGGCATCGTGGCGAGCGACGGTCGGTCGGTCAGCTATACCGGAAGGAACTGCGGACCCTGGGCCGGCGGGCGGAGCGGCCCGAGCTACGCCGTGCAGGGGAACATTCTCGCGGGCGAGCCCGTCGTCGTCGCGATGGAGGCGACCTTCCTCGCGACGAAGGGAACGCTCGCCGACCGTATCTACGCTGCGCTCCTCGCCGGCGACGCGAAAGGGGGCGACTCGCGCGGAAAGCAGTCGGCATCGCTCCAGATCTGGAAGGCGAAGGCAGGCTACGGCGGAGGCGACGACCGCGCCATCGACATCCGCGTCGACGACCACCCGGAGCCCTTCAAGGAGCTCGGCAGACTTCTCGACTACGCGCAGATGAACTACGCGTGGAACCAGGCGTGGACTCTCTTCATGGAGAAGAAGCCGAGAGAGGCGCTGCCGCACATGGAGCGCGCCGTGCGCCTCGCGCCGGAGAATGCCGAGGCGCATTACGACCTCGCCGTCATCCGGCTCGCCGCGGGCGACCGCGGCGGTGCACGCGAATCGCTCGACGAGGCACTGGCGCTCAACCCGAAGCTGAAGGCGCAGTCGGAGAAAGACCCCGACCTTGCGGACTTGAGAATCAAGCACTGAGAATTGAGAGATGGGCGGGGTACGGGCCTCCGCCGTCTCTGCCGGGTCGCGTGGATGCCTCGAGGCGGCATCGCCTGGACGTTTGAGCATCTCTCGATTCTCCAATTCTCAATTCCGATTTCACGCTATCCTTCCCTGATCCATGTCAATCGAATCGGGCACGAGCCTCGCCCACTACGAGGTCACCTCGCCTCTCGGCAAGGGAGGGATGGGTGAGGTCTTCCGCGCGCGCGACACCAAGTTAGGCCGCGAAGTCGCGATCAAAATCCTCCCCGAGGAGTTCACGAAGGACGCGGAGCGCCTCGCGCGGTTCGATCGCGAGGCGAAGCTCCTCGCTTCGTTGAACCACCCGAACGTTGCCGCGATCCACGGCTTCGAGGATGTGTCGGGGCGGAAGTTCCTCGTCATGGAGCTCGCGCACGGAGAGACGCTGGCCGACCGGATCCGTCGCGGGCCACTGCCTGTCGAGGAGGCGATCGCGATCGCAAAGCCGATTGCGCTGGCGCTGGAGGCCGCGCACGATCGCGGTATCATCCATCGGGACCTCAAGCCCGCCAACGTGATGGTCGACGAGGACGGGCTCGTCAAGGTGCTCGACTTCGGCCTTGCGAAGGCGCTCGACGTCGACGAGGAGTCGACCGACGTCACGAACTCTCCGACGATGGTCCGCGTGGCGTCGCACAGCGGCGTCATCCTCGGCACGGCGGCCTACATGAGCCCCGAGCAGGCGAAAGGCAAGCGCGTCGACCGGCGTGCCGACATCTGGGCCTACGGCGTCGTGCTCTACGAGATGCTGACGGGCGAGCGGATCTTCGGCGGCGAGACGGTGTCCGACTCGCTCGCTCGCGTGATCATGAGCGAGCCCGACTACTCGAAGCTGCCGGCCGGCACGCCGCCGCACGTCCGCACGCTGCTCGAGCGTTGCCTCGTGAAGGACCCGAAGCAGCGGCTGCAGGCGATCGGCGAGGCTCGCATCGCGCTCGAGAGCGGCGCATCGACGGCGGTCGCGACCACGCCGACCGCGATCGCCGGGACCGCCGCGAAGAAGCGGGGAGCGGCGGGTGCGCTGCCGTGGGTGATCGCGGCGCTGTTAGGCGTAGCGCTTGTCGCTGCGGTCCTCCTGCGAAAGCCGGAACCGAAGCTCGTGTGGAAGTCGACGATCTCCGCTCCCGAAGGGACCGTCGTCCAGCTCAACCCGGCGTTTCCGGGCGGTGTCGCGTTGTCCCCCGACGGGAGGAGAATCGCCTTTTCGGCGCTGGACGCCAGCGGGAAGACCCAGTTGTACGTGCGCGATCTCGACCAGGGGGCGGCGCGTCCGCTGGCCGGCACGGACCGGGCGCAGTATCCGTTCTTCTCTCCCGACTCGCGCTGGGTCGCATTCTTCACGCAGGCCGATCGCACGCTCAAGAAGATCGACACGACGGGAGGCCCGCCCGTCACGCTCTGCACCGTGCAGGACGGCAAGGGAGGAAGCTGGGGAGCCGACGATGTGATCATCTTCGCCCCGGCTGCCTCCACGACGTTGATGCGTGTCGCGGCCACCGGTGGCGAGCCGGTGGAAATCACGAAGTTCGGCAAATCCGAGGATTCGCACCGGCAGCCTCGATTCCTCCCCGATGGGAGGAGATTCCTCTACTTCGCTCGAAACACCGACCCCAAGGAGAGCGCCGTCCGCCTTGGATCACTCGACGGTGGCGAGTCGCCGATCCTGATGAAGGCCGCCTCACAGGCGGAGTTCGCGTCCGGCCGGCTCCTTTACGTCCGCGAACAGGCGCTCATGGCGCAACCGTTCGACCTGAAAGCGGGAAAGACGACCGGCGAGGCGGTTCCGATCGCGGAGCGTGTCGCCGTCCTCCGCGGCGCGGCGCTCGGGCTCTTCTCTACCTCGCGGACCGGTGTCCTGACCTATCACACGGGCTCACTCGAGAGCGCGATCACGCTGGAGGTGCGCGACCGGACGGGGAAGGTCGAGTCGAACCTTGGCGACGTCGCGTCCTACAGGCACGTCGCGATCTCGCCCGATGGGCGCACCGCGTCGGTATCGATCGTCGACCCGACGAGCGGAACCCGCGATCTCTGGATCTACGACGTCGGGCGCGGCGTCCGTACTCGCTTCACGTTCGACCCGGCGGAGGACGCGTTTCCGGTTTTCTCGCGCGACGGAAAGTGGCTTTACTTCGCGTCGAATCGCGGAGGAGTCTACGACATCTACAAGAAGGCTCTCGGAGGGTCGGGTCAGGACGAACTGGTCTTCAAGTCGGACGTGGACAAGACTCCCTCGGATACCTCTCCTGACGGCAGGCAGCTCGTCTTCGATCAGCAGGGTCCGAAAGGGCTCGACATCTTCGTGATCGCGCTCGAGGCGAATGCCAAGCCGCGGCCGTTCCGCTCGACCGAGTTCAACGAGGTCTGGGGTCGGATCTCTCCCGACGGACGATGGCTGACCTACTGCTCGATCGAGTCGGGGGAGTGGCACGTCTATCTCACCACCTTCCCTGACGCGGGCCGTCTCTGGCAGGTATCGACCGAGCCTGCGGTCTATCCGCAGTGGCGCGCGGACGGCAGGGAAATCTACTGCGAGCTCATCTCGGGGGGCCTGAGCGCAGTCGCGATCCGCGTGGAAGGCGAGTCGGTGGCGATCGAAAAACCCGAGAAGCTCTTCGACATGCGAACTCCCGCGCCCGGAGGCCCCTACGTTGCGGCGTATGCTGCCGGCCAGCGTTTCGTCATCGTGCCGGAAGACCAGGGCAAGACCGACGCGCTCGTGAATCTCGTCGTGAACTGGCCCGAGGAGCTCGAGAAGAAGTAAGAGGTTCTCCCCAGCTCGGAAGCTCAGGTCCTTCCCACTCCGAAGGCGGAGCTCCGCCCGCGAACGGATCACGAGGGATTCAAGAAACGGGAAGGCGCGGGAGGAAGGAAAACTGGTCGGGCAGGGGAGATTCGAACTCCCGACCACCTGAACCCCATTTTTTTGCATCGCGAGACATCTCGAGATCCCTCCTCGTGTGGTACCGATTTCCTAGGGAAAACGCAGGAGCGCCAGGCAGTATTCGCGCGGACGAGAGGGTTTTCGCGTGCAACTAGGCGCGCACTAGGCGCGAGGCCGCGCGAAGGCAAGTACTTGACAGATACGCGTAACGGCGTACGGTGCGGGACCCTCAACCTTCTCCCCACCGCCCGATGTCGGATCTGCTAGACGATGACGAGCCCGTAACGAGATATCCCGCGAAGCGTGGGCGGATCGCACCAGGCTCCGTACTCGATGACGCACGGAACGTACTCGATGACACGCGTGAAGATCTCAGCATGGCGACGGCGCTCGTCGTGCCCACTGCGCCCGCGTCGAAGAAATCCCAGCTCGATCTCGCTGCGTTCCGCGCAGCAGTGGTGGAGTTCTTCGGAGAGCCCGTGATCAGGTTCCGGGCGATAGACGACGTAGAATCCGTCACCGCGCTCTGGAAGGCGTTCGTTGAAACCGGTCGTCCGGATGCCGCGTTTTCGAGACGGCTCCATGAGTTCTACACCACACAGTGCAACAGAATGCGGATCCACGGGAGCGAGCCGTTCCCTCACCAGCCGACCTTCGCGCAGCTCCGGGCAGGGCTTCAACCGTCTTCCCCGGGCGCGCGCAGTGCAGCGGAGCGGAAACGCGAAAGGGAACTCGTCCGCCACCACCTCGCGCTCTTTTCGAAGGACCGCGATACCGATCCAGGGCTTGCGGGTTGGCACGACCTCGACTTCGATAACCAGACGGACGAGGACCTTCCGCAACTCCTCGGAACAGCTCCGGAGACACTGCGTCCGCTGTTGAAAGGGCTTCGCAAGTTCAACGCGTGGGGGAACGTCGCGTACTTCGGCTACTACCTGTCGAATCCGACGCTGTTCTACGAGGGTATTCAGGGCCTGGTTGATACGGGCAATGCCGCGTATGCGGCAGATATGTGGGCGCCTTCAGTCGGCCATGAAGAACCAGCGCGTCACCTCGCGCAGGAGGCGTTGCACGAAACGCTCAAGAGCCGTCGTGCCGAACGCATCCTTGATGTTTTCTGGGCGTACTACTGGGCAGCTGTGTTCGAACGCCGGCGCACCGCGCTCAATCTGCCCGTCGTCTAGCGCCTAATACACGCGCACTAACGAACGGAGCGCATACTGACCGATTCTGCGTTGGCCACAGCGAAGCGCGTAGAACACCGCAACGGTGCCTTTCTCATCGAGGTGGACGGGGAGTGTCGGGCTTGTCACCCACGCCGAGTCCCAGCTGGTTCGCGTGAGCTGGTTCTCAAACGTGAACCGGTACGC
Organism: Thermoanaerobaculia bacterium; assembly: GCA_023700825.1. Classification (GTDB taxonomy): domain Bacteria; phylum Acidobacteriota; class Thermoanaerobaculia; order Gp7-AA8; family Gp7-AA8; genus JACPDH01. Next base: position 15,257 of record JAMPYE010000032.1, read on the forward strand.
GAGTGGCGCGTGGCAGCGCTCGGTCGCTTCGCGTGGCGGTCGAGCCGTCACGAGAAACGTGCTCCCGACTCTTCCTTCGAGGGGGGTGACGCTGCCAGCGTCGTAGAGAGGCGTCTGCGATGCGGTCGGCGCTCGCCCAGCAGGCCTGGGCAGAATCTCGACCGAGTCGCTGACAGAGACAGTGCCGCCCACCGGGTCACTCAGTGTTGCGGTGACCACGAACTGTCCAGGATTCTCGAAGATGTGCGCGTCACGCGCCCGGCCACTCCGAACGACGCCATCTCCAAAGTTCCAGAGGACCGTGAGTGTGTCACCGTCAGGGTCAGATACGCCCGTTGCTTCAACGACTACCGGTGTCCCCGCGACGGAACGGGTAGGGCGAATCGCGAGGCCTTCGCTCGTCGGTGCGGCGTTTCCGGCGCGGCACGCAGGGACTGTCGTGCCGACGCGTGCGGTGTAAAGTCGCTCGCGAGTCAGCCATAGCTGCTTCGCGACGCGGTACGTCACGTGGGTGCCAGGGGAGAGGCCGCGATCAAGAAACCCGTACTTGTACTGCTCGTCCTGGCGCGTTTCCAGGGTGAGCTCGCCGACGAGCTGATCATCACGAAACAGGAGCACCGGAGGCGCGACCGGGCCTGAGAATGTGATCCGTGCTTCCCCGCGACCGGACCCGGGATCGCAGCCCGCGCTCGCGGTAATTGCGCTCTGTCCGAGAAGGCGAATCGCCTTCGACCGCGCGACGGCGTAGACGGCACCGCCGCAGACTGGGAACAGCAGCACCGCAACGACGACAGCGATGGCCGGAAGTCGCGGTCGCGACCGCGGCCAGG
>JAMPYE010000556.1 GCA_023700825.1 Thermoanaerobaculia bacterium
CCTCCTTCGCTGACGCTCAGTCGTCGGGACGACATCCCCGCTCTCCGGCCAAAACAAGAGGGCCGCACTCGCGTGCGGCCCCGGGTTGCGGAACGATGTGGCTGACGGCGCGCGTCAGCGCGAGGCGCGCGGCGCTTCGACGGGCGGCGCCTCGACGAGGCCGACGAGCTTGGCCAGCTCGTTGATCGCCGGGTTGCCGTGGAACTGGCCGTCGATCTCGAAGGTGGGAACGCGGCGCCGGCCGCCATTCGCATTCATGACCGTCTGCAGCGCGGCTTCGTTCTTCTCGATGTCGACTTCTTCGTAGCGGACGCCATTCCGGTCGAGGAAGCTCTTGGCCCGGAAACAATCGCCACACCAGGTGGTGGTGAAAATGCGGATCGGCTTACCCTTCATCCCACTCTCCTCAGTATGTACAGTTGCCCTTGGAACGCACTGCGAGGAGGGTTCCATTTCAAGGGCCAGACTCGACACAGTCCCGTGACAGGTCGCTTCGGGGAGAATGGGGTGAATTGAGTGTAAAGATCGAAAAATCAGCAATTTGACTGAATCGCCATTCAGTCGCGATGGGACAGTATCCGCCAGAGAAACACCAGGCCGATCGCCACCAGCACCCCGCCCCAGACGAGCTGCATCGGCCAGCGCCCTGCACCCCAGCCCGAGAGGGCGATTCCCACGGCGATCGCTCCGGCGGCGAACAGGGCGATGCTCTTCTCGCGCTGCGCGGCCCATCCGGCCAGCAGCGAGGCGCCGAGAATCATCGGAAGCGCAGGCCACCACTCAGCGATCTGCTTGAACTGTGCCGAGCCCGTCGTAAAGGTGTAGAAGAACCAACCGAAGCCGATGCCGGAGACGCCGAGAGCCATGGATACGGCGCGGCGGCTGACGAGAGCGAAGTCGGCGAAGGAAGCGATCCCGCCGAGCAGCACGATCACGGGCCAGTGGCGCTTCATGTCGGGCACGGGCAGGCCGAGCGAGTCGAGCAGAAGCCAGAGTCCCACGAAGATCGCCACGATCGCGGTGGAGAGGAGCTGTCGGGACCAGGCAGGCGCAGCGGGCTTCGCCGCGGACTCTGTGTCGTGTGAGGTCATTGGCGTTTCTCCAACGGCTATTCTGCACCACGACGCCAGGTGAAGTGTGAAAGAGAGGGTTCGGAGACGAGACGGACCAGAGCATGCGCGGGGCGAAGGAAACGGAGGCTCTGGCTTCCGCCGAGGACGGGCGCGAGCTAGCGCCTGCGCACTCCGCAAGGAGTCGCGCAGCGGGCACGTCTCCGTACCCGCTGCGCGACTGAGAGCTACTTCTTCTCGTTCAGCAACTTCTCCATCTCGTCCATCACGCGGTTCATCTTCTTCACGGTGAAGTCGAGCGGCTCGCTCGTCGTCATGTCGACGCCCGCATCCTTGAGGAGCTCGATCGGGTACTTCGATCCGCCCGCCGCCAGGAAGTCGCGATAGCGCTTCGTCGCGGCCTTGTCGCCCGCGAGGACCTTCTCGCTGAGCGCGGCCGACGCGGTGAACGACGTCGCGTACTGATAGACGTAGTAGCCGCGGTAGAAGTGCGGAATGTAGGCCCACTCGTGCTGGATGACGTCGTCGACGACGCAGACGCCCTTGTCGTGTCCGTAGTACTTGCGTGTGATGTCGAGGTAGAGCTTGTCGAGCGCGTCGCCCGTGAGCGGCTGGCCCTTTTCCGCCATCTCGTGCATCCGGAGCTCGAACTCCGCGAACTGCGTCTGCCGGAAGACCGTGCCCTTGATCCCTTCGAGGTAGTTGCCGAGGATCACGAGCCTGGTGTCGCGGTCCTTCACGTTCTTGAGCATGTAGTCGACGAGCAGCGCTTCGTTGAAGGTCGACGCGACCTCGGCGACGAAGGTCGGGTACTGAGCGTTCACGAACGGCTGCGTCTTGTTCGAGTAGTAGCTCTGCATCGTGTGGCCGAGCTCGTGCGTGAGCGTCGACATGTCGTCGTACTTGTCGTTGTAGTTGAGGAGCATGAACGGATGGACGTCGTACGCTCCGCCGTTCGAGTAGGCGCCGGAGCGCTTGCCCTCGGTCGGGTAGAGGTCGATCCAGCGCTCGTCGAGAGCCTTGTTCACGACGGCGACGTAGTCGGCGCCGAGGGGCGCCATCGACGCGGTGATGTGCTTGCGCGCGACCTCGATCGGGTACTTGTCGTTGACCGAGCCGACGAGCGGCGCGTAGAGGTCGTAGTAGTGGAGCTGTTCGACGCCCAGCATGCGCGCGCGGAGCTTCAGGTAGCGGTGGAACGAATCGAGGTTCTCGTTCACGCCGTCGAGCAGCGCCGAGTAGACGGCCGTCGGAATGTTAGGGCCGTCAGACGCGGCCTCGAGGGTCGTTCCGTACTTCTGCGCCTTCATGTAGAAGAGGTTGTTCTGCACCTGCGCGTTAAGCAGCGCGCCGAAGGTCCCCTTGTAGCGACCGATCTCGCCAAAGAAGACTTCGAAGACGAGTTGGCGGTCGGCGCGGTTCGCGCTCGCGCGGTGAACGCCGAACGCGGACTGATTGAGCGTGACTTCGGTTCCGTCGGCCAGCCTGGCCGACGGGTAGGGAAAGTCGGCATTCGCGAAGATATTGCGCGCGCTGCCGGCTCCTCCGGTTGCGAGACCCGCGTCGGCGATGATCTTCTCCTCGCCGGGCGTGCCGGTGTGCGCCTTGCGACGGACGATGTCGTTGAGCGTCATCCTGTAGATCTCGAGCTTCGGCTCGGCCTTGAGGAATCCGTCGACCTTTTCCTTGCCGAGCGCGAGGACCTCGGGCTGCATCCACGAGGTCGCAGCGGCGAACTCGGTGGCCAGAGTGTTCATCTCCTGGCGCATCCCCTCGTACTTCGCATCGCGCGTGTCGGTGTCGGCGTTCATCGACGCATAGACGTAGAGGCGGTAGAGCTCTTTCTGCGCGGCGAAGATGGCATCGGCCGCCTCGAGCAGCTTCGCGGGTGACTGGCCGAGTGTTCCCTGGTAGGCGGCATAGCTCGGGATCTTCTTCGCGAACTTGTCCTTCTCCGCGCGCCACGCGTCGTCACTCGCGTAGATGTCGGAGAGCTTCCACTTGTACTTGTCGTCGATCTTCGATCGATCGCGCTGCTGAGCGGTCGCGGTCGCGGCGAGCACCGTCGTAACGGCGAGCACGAGAGCAATGGAACGGAGTTTCATTCAAATCCTCACTTTCAACGTCGATTTGCGCAGTCATTGAACCAGAGCGCAAAGCCGGGTGTCACAACGATTTGGAAACAAGAGGAAGCGCGAAACGGCGGTGGAGCGCGCTAACGTACAGCGCTCGGCAGATCGTCCAAAACTTCCTCACGCCTGCGGCGGAGC
>JAMPYE010000557.1 GCA_023700825.1 Thermoanaerobaculia bacterium
CCTTCGGCGGCGGCGGAACGTTCGGCCAGTACTTCTCGGTGACGACGCTCGCGTGGATGCCGCTGCTCGTGCAGTCGCTGATCGGGCAGATCGTGATCATGACGAGGAAGTCGATCTCGATCGAGCAGTTGCAGACCGCCGTCGTCTCGAACCTCGGCTTCCTGACGAGCCCAATCGACAACCCGGCACGCTTCGCGCTGCTCTCGTCGCTCGACCTCTTCTCGATCTGGGTCGTCGCGCTCCTGATCGTCGGCTTCGCCATCGTTTCGAAGCTGCCGCGCGCGCAGGCGATCGGAATCGTCGTCGCCTTCTGGCTGGTCTACGTGATCGGCAAGACGGGGCTGGCGGCGATCGGACAGATGATGCAGCCGGGGGGCGGAGGGGGCGCATGACGGTTCGCTGGCCCGCGATCGCGGGAGGCGTCGCGGTCGTCGCCGCCGTCGTCGCGGCGAGCATCGGGGGAGGGGGCGGCGAGAAGTCGACGCCCGTCTATCTCGAGAAGGCCGCCGCGCGCGACATCGAGGAAGTCGTCGCCGCGCCGGGCCAGATCGACCCGCGCGTGAAGGTGAACCTCAGCTCGAACGTCATCGGCAAGATCGAGAAGCTCCACTTCAAGGAAGGCGACGACGTGTCGAAGGGGCAGCTGCTCGTCGACCTCGAGCGCGCGAGCTACGAAGCGCAGCGAAACCGGATGCAGGCGGAGCTCGCGAACCGCCAGATCGAAGTGCGCCGCGCCCGCGTGAACCTCGAGAACGCCGAGATCCAGTTCGGGCGCGCGCAGCGCCTGCGCGAGCAGGGGATCCAGGCCGAGGAGCTTTACGACCGCTCGAGGGTCGAGCTCGCGAACGCGAAGGCGAATCTCGAGGCGGCCGGGGAGTTCGTCCGCCAGGCCGAGGCGGGCCTCAGGCAGGCGACGGAAGACCTCGGCTACACGAGGATCGTCTCACCGATGGACGGCAAGGTCGTCCAGCTCAACGCGCAGGAAGGCGAAGTGGTCATCACCGGCACGATGAACAACCTCGGCTCGGTCATCGCGGTCATCGCCGATCTCTCGGAGATTCTCGTCGAGGCCGACGTGACGGAAATCGAGGTCGTGAAGATCCGCGCGAGCCAGGTCGCGAAGGTGAAGATCGACGCGATCGCGGACCACGAGTACAAGGGCGAGGTCGTCGAGATTGGCAGCTCCGCGACCTTGCGCGCCGGATCGACGAGCGGCGTACGCTACTTCAAGGTCAAGGTGCAGATCATGGACCCGGACGAGCGGTTGCGTCCCGGGATGACCTCACAGGTCGACATCATCGTCAGCTCGAAGAAGGGCGTCGTCGCGGTGCCGGTCCAGAGCGTCGTCGAGATCTACCCCTCGGAGCTCTCGAAGAAGGACCGCGGCTCGAAGAACGAGCAGGCGAAGGCGGGCGAGGAAAAGAAGAAGTACGTGTTCGTCATGGAGGACGGCAAGGCGGCGGCACGTGAAGTGAAGACCGGGATCAGCGACGCGACGCACGTCGAGATCGCCAGCGGGGCACAGGCCGGTGAGGAAATCGTCACAGGCCCGTTCCGGACGCTGAAGAAGCTCCACGATGGCGAGACAATCGTCAAAGACGAAGGCAAGAGCTCCGGGAAGTCGAAATCGGACAAGAAGGACGACTCGGAGAAGGACGAAGAAAAGGACGAGGACTGAGCACATGACGATCGCGACGGAAGCAGGAACGGGAGCGCCGAACAGCACGGCGGGGAGCGGCCACCTGATCGAGATGGTCGATCTGCGCCGCACCTACGAGATCGGCGTCGAGAAGATCCACGCCCTCGACGGGATCGATCTCGTGCTCGAGCGCGGCGAGTACGTCGCGATCATGGGCCCCTCGGGGTCGGGGAAGTCGACGCTGATGAACATCATCGGCTGCCTCGACACGCCGACGAGCGGCCGCTACCTGCTCGACGGCATCCCGGTCGAGTCGATGAGCGAGGACGAGCTCGCGGCAGTGCGGAACAGGAAGATCGGTTTCGTCTTCCAGACGTTCAACCTGCTCGCGCGCACCACGGCGCTCCACAACGTCGAGCTGCCGTTGATCTACGGCAAGATCCCCCGCATCGAGCGGAAGCGCCTCGCCGAAGAGGCTCTCGTGAACGTCGGCCTCGGCGACCGGATGAACCATCAGCCTAACGAGCTCTCCGGCGGCCAGCGCCAGCGCGTCGCCATCGCGCGCGCTCTCGTCAACAAGCCTTCGCTCCTGCTCGCCGACGAGCCGACCGGAAACCTCGACTCGAAGACCGGCCGCGAGATTCTCGACCTCTTCCACGAGCTCCACTCCCGCGGCAACTCGATCATCATGGTCACGCACGAGGAAGACGTGGCCCGCGAAGCGAAGCGGGTGGTGCATATTCGGGACGGGAAAGTGAGCAAATAGTACTGAGTACTGAGTACTGAGTGCTGAGTGGGGGAGAGTTGGCAGATAGAGTAAGCCGGTTCGAAGATCTGATTGCCTGGCAAAAGGCGAGAGAACTCTGCCGGCTCGTGTACGCGATCTCTCGAAAGAAGGAGTTTGCGCGGGATTTTGCACTATCCGACCAGATGAGGCGTGCGTCGATCTCGGTAGGATCCAACATCGCGGAAGGTTTCGAGCGAGGGAATCCGAAGGAGTTTCACCAATTCCTCTCGATCGCCAAGTCGTCCTGCGCTGAGCTCAGGTCGCAGCTCTATACGGCGTTTGACGTCGGGTACATCAGCGAGGACGAGTTCGCGCGCATCTACGAACTGGCGGCGGAGACGGGTCGCGTGGTTGGCGGCTTGAGACTCGCTGTCGAGCGGCAGAAGCAGAGGAAATCAGCCCCGTGACCTCCAGATACATCGATGCTCCTCCCGCGGTTCTCACTCAGTACTCAGTACTCAGTACTCAGTACTGGGAGGCGCAGAACGATGTTTTCTGAGAATCTCCGCATCGCCCTCAAGTCCATCGCTGCGAACAAGCTTCGCTCGGTGCTGACTACGCTCGGGATCATGATCGGGGTGGCTTCGGTCATTGCGGTGGTGTCGCTCGTGCAGGGGCTCAAGCAGCGGTTCGCGAACGATCTCGAGGGCGTGGGCGCGACCTACGTGCTCGTCTTTCCGGACGCCGGGCAGGAGCGGAACACGCTCAACCCGAAGATCCCGGCGCTGACGTACGAGGACGGGCTCGCGGTCCTGCGGCAGGCGCCGGAGATCCGGAGCTTCTCGCCGATCTTCTACCGGCCCGGTGCGGAGGCGAAGCGGCGCGACCTGCGGCACTCCACGACGCTGTTAGGCGTCGGGGAGTCGTACCAGGAGGTCGCAAACCACTGGGTCGACCGGGGGCGCTTCTTCA
>JAMPYE010000033.1 GCA_023700825.1 Thermoanaerobaculia bacterium
CGGACTGGTAAGACGGGCGCAGGGGTCGCGATCGCGGAGAACGACCTGTTCGGCTATTTTTCCCTGCCCGAGCTCACCGGCCTTGGCGACAGTCCTGAAGCCTTCGTCAAGTTGATCGACGGCCGCCCGGTCAGCGGGAGGTTCTGGGTCTTCTACGGAGGAATGACTGACCTCGAGTTCACGATGACGGTGACCGACACGGTAACCGGCAGGGTGAAGATCTACTCGAAGGCGGCCGGCTCCTTCTGCGGCAACGCCGACACCCAGGCGTTCTGATCAGGCGCCCGAGTCAGACCGAGTCGATCGCGCGCCGGAACTCAGCGATCTGCGCTTCGGTCGAAGGCTCCGCGCCCGAGCTCCGCCCGCTGGCCTCTACGATCAGGACGTGCGGTCCGGTGTCTTCGTCACCGTAGGTGTCGTGCCGCTCGATTCCGCGCAGCGCTTCGTGCCGGCTCTCGCCGTAGCGGCATTCCTCGACCACGCCGAAACCAGCGAGACGCAGAGTCGCAGCCAGCGACTGGCGGTTGTAGAGAAACTGGTGTCCCCAGCCCTTGAACGCGCGATTCAGGACGAAGCAGTCACGGACGGCGTCGTCGTCGCATTTCCAGAGTGCCGGAAGGTACTGCGTTCGCAGGACCCAGTCGAGATTCGGCGTCGACAGACGGAGGATGCCGTCGGGCGCGAGCACCCGGCGGCACTCGCGAAGGAAGTTGAGCGCGTCGTCGTACGCGAGATGTTCGATCAGGTGCTCGGCGAAGAGATATTCGACGTCCGAGTACGGCAGGCCGATCGTCACGTCGAGAACGCGGTCGACGCCCGGGTAGTGCCGGTTGTCAACGTTGGTCCAGCCGGCGAGTGTCTGAGGGCCGCAGCCGATATGAAGGCGAGTGCGAGGCATGGGGCGGCGGCCTATTCCAGCAGCAGAACGGTGACCCATATGAGCGCGATGCCGCCGAGCATGATGAACGGGTCGAGACGGCCCGCGGTCCCGAGCCGGCGGTGGCGATGAAGCTCCGGAATCAGATCGGACGCGGCGATGTAGATGAAGAACCCTGCGGTCACGGCCAGGAAGACCGGAAGGACCTGCAGCACTCGCACGCCGACGCCGTACGTGATCAGCGCGGCGACGACCGTGGCGAGCGCCGACAGCACGTTGTAGACGACGACGCGCCGCCTGTCGAGGCCACGATGGAGAAGCAGCCCGAAGTCGCCGATCTCCTGCGGGATCTCGTGCATCGAGACGGCAATTGTCGTAGCAACACCGAGCGGAACGCTCACGAGGAACGTCCCGGCGATCACGACGCCGTCGATGCTGTTGTGGAGGAGGTCGCCGATGATGACCATCGGGACTGTAGCCTTGTTCCCGTGCTCTTCCTCGTCGTGCGTATGCGTGTGCTGGTGGTGAAATTCGTGGACGAAGCGCTCGAGAAAGAAGAAGACGAGCATTCCGACGAGCGCCCAGCCGACGGTCGCCGGCCCTCTCCCCTGGGCAGCCTCGGGCAGCAGGTCGAGAAACGCGGTGCCGAGCAGCGCGCCGGCAGCAAACGGCGCGGCAAGCCGCGAGACTTTCTCGGCGAGCCCGCTGCGCGACAGGACGACGAAGCCGCCCACCATCGAGATCATGCTGCCGATCAGCGAGAAAACCAGAATGTAGCCAAGCGTCGTCATTCGGACTCGAGGAACCTTCTAGCATCGAATCCGATGGAGTGTCCAGCGGCAGCCCGGATCGCGCGCGGGACAAGATCGCGGAACGGCGCCGCCGCGCGGGAGTGGCCGGAGATCAACGGGCCTTACTGGGACTCGCGAAGGAGGATCTGCCAGTTCGTGCCGTTCTTCGCGAAGGTGTCGCGATAATGCACCTTCAGGGTCTTCCTGACCTTCTTTCCCTGCCTGTCGACCGTCTCGTCCACGGTCGTCTGGAGCACGGTCGCGACGATCTCGGTCCGCGTTCCTCCGTCCGCATCGACCTCGACGAGATCGACTTTCTCGACGGAGTACGTGCTCCGGGCGCGACGGGGTTGATTCATCTCCGCGAGGGCGATCTCGCGAACCTGTTCCCGGTCGAGTCTCTCGTCGGCCGAGACGTCGCCGACATAACTCTCGGCGAAAAGCTCCATGAACGCGTCGATGTCGCCGTCGTCCATCGCCTTCGTGTTCTGGTCGTAGGCGGCCTGAAGCTGAGAGACGATCTCTCGCGACGCGGGCTCGGCCATCGCCGGAAGAATGGTGAAGATGGAAAAGGTGAGGAGAGCCGTGAGCATCTTCATCGATTTCTCCATCGGTGCCGGTTTCTGCGGTGGACTGGCATTCGAAACGCTCCCGTGAACCTCCGGAATTCTCGACGGGCCTCCGGTCCTGGATCGTGCCGACCGTAACGGGGTCGGGGCGCTTCCGGGGCCGGGCGCGGCCGGCCCCGGAAGGGAGTCCTCAGTGGACACTCTGCGGCTCGGGCACGGGCGACAAGTCGATCGCGCCGTCGCGGGCCGTGATGAAGACCGTGTCGCCGGGCTTGAACGTGCCCTCGAGGAGTCGCATCGCGAGGGGATCGATCACTCGGCGCTGGATCGCGCGTTTGAGCGGGCGCGCCCCGAATGCGGGATCGTACCCGTCGAGCGCGAGCAGTTCTTTGGCTGCGTCGGTGACCTCGATCGCGAGATGGCGCTCCTCGAGGCGCGACGCGACGCGGCGGAGCTGGAGCTCGACGATTCTCGCGATGTCGGCGCGCGAGAGTGCCTGGAAGATCGTGATGTCGTCGATGCGGTTGAGGAACTCGGGGCGGAAGCGACGATGCAGCTCCTCGTTCACGAGCCGCTCCATTTCCTCACGCTCCTCCGGCGACTTCAGCGAGTGCTGGAAGTCGTGAATGTACTGGGAGCCGACGTTGGAGGTCATGATGACGACGGTGTTGCGGAAGTCGACGGTGCGCCCCTTCGAGTCGGTGAGCCTCCCGTCATCGAGAAGTTGAAGCAGGACGTTGAAGACTTCCGGGTGCGCCTTCTCGATCTCGTCGAAGAGCACGACCGCGTACGGGCGGCGTCGGATCGCCTCGGTGAGTTGCCCACCCTCGTCGTAGCCCACGTAGCCGGGAGGCGCGCCGATCATGCGGGCCACGGCGTGTCGCTCCATGTACTCCGACATGTCGATCCGGATCAGGGCCTGCTCGTCGTCGAAGAGGAACTCCGCGAGGGCGCGGGCGAGCTCGGTCTTTCCGACGCCGGTCGGGCCCATGAAGATGAAGGAGCCGATCGGTCGGGACGGATCCTGAAGCCCGGCGCGCGAACGGCGGACGGCGTTCGAAACGGCGGCCACGGCTTCCTGCTGGCCGATCACGCGCTGGCTCAGACGCTCCTCCATCCGGACGAGCTTCTGCACCTCGGATTCCATCATGCGTGTCACCGGGATCCCGGTCCACTTCGAGACGATCTCCGCGACGTCTTCTTCGGTGACCTCCTCCTTGAGGAGGCCGCCGCTCGCCTGGATCGATGCGAGGCGTGCGGACGCCGCGTCGAGTTGCTGATTCAGCCCGGGCAGCGTGCCGTATCGAAGCTCGGCGGCTCGAGCGAGCTCGCCGTCGCGCTCGGCTCGCTGCGCCTCGTCGCGCGCACGCTCGACCTGCTGCTTGAGGTCGCGGATCGACGCGATCACCGCCTTCTCGCTTTCCCACTGCGCCTTCAGCCCGGAGGAGCTCTCCTGGAGCTCGGCGAGCTGGCTCTCGATCACCCGCAGGCGTTCGGCGCTCATCGGGTCGGTCTCCTTCGAGAGCGCCTGCCGCTCGATCTGCAGCTGCCGCACCTTGCGCTCGATCTCGTCGATCTCGGTCGGCATCGAGTCGATCTCGATCCGAAGGCGGGAGGCGGCTTCGTCGATCAGGTCGATCGCCTTGTCGGGCAGGAAGCGGTCGGCGATGTACCGATGTGAAAGCGTTGCCGCGGCGACGACGGCCGAATCCTGGATCTTCACGCCGTGATGAACCTCGTAGCGCTCCTTGAGGCCGCGGAGGATCGCGATCGTGTCGCTCACGTTAGGCTCACCGACGTACACGGGCTGGAACCGGCGCTCGAGCGCCGCGTCCTTCTCGATGTGCTTCTGGTATTCCGAGAGGGTCGTCGCGCCGATGGCGCGAAGCTCGCCGCGCGCGAGTGCCGGCTTGAGCAGGTTCGACGCGTCCATCGCTCCCTCGGCGGCGCCCGCGCCGACCAGGGTGTGCAACTCGTCGATGAAGAGGATTACGCTGCCTTCCGATTCCTCGACCTCGCGGATCACCGCCTTGAGGCGATCCTCGAACTCGCCGCGGTACTTCGCTCCCGCGATGAGCGCGCCGAGATCGAGAGAGACGACACGACGGTTCTTCAGGCTTTCCGGAACGTCGCCTTCGACGACGCGGCGCGCTAGCCCCTCCGCGATCGCCGTCTTGCCGACACCGGGCTCGCCGATGAGGACGGGGTTGTTCTTGGTCCGTCGCGACAGCACCTGGATCACGCGGCGGATCTCCTCGTCGCGGCCGATGACCGGGTCGAGCTTGCCGCGCCGCGCGAGCTCGGTGAGGTCGCGCGCGTAGCGCGTGAGCGCCTGGTACTTGTCTTCCGGGTTCTGGTCGGTGACGCGCTGTGAGCCGCGCAGAGACTGCAGGGCCTTCAGCAAGGCGTCGCCCTTCGCTCCGACTCTCGCGAGCAGCGCAGCCGCGAACGATCCGCGCGCGTCCGCAAGCCCGAGGAGAAGATGCTCGGTCGAGACGAACTCGTCCTTGAAGTTCTTCGTGGCCTCGAAGGCCGCGTCGAAAGCTTTCCGCAACGCTGCGGACGGCGCCGGCTCTCCCGCGTTGCCTTCGACTCTTGCGCGACGGGAAAGCTCGCCGGCAAGTTCCATCTCGAGCTCGCCCGGCTGAGCACCGAGCTTCGAGAGCAGGGGCGAGACGATTCCACCGTCCTGGCGCAGCAGCGCGAGGAGCAGGTGTTCCGGCGTGAACTCGGCATGACCCGATTCGCGCGCCAGGCCCTGGCCCGCAACCACTGCTTCCTGCGCTTTGATGGTCAACTTATTGAAGTTCATGATGTTACGCTCCGAGCTCTCGCGATCGGTAAACTTGATGATGCTATACTCAACTATCCAGATAAACTAAAAGTTGAGTCCATTCATTTCATATTTTGGCGCGGTGGGATGCATCACACCGTGTGCGTGGTTGGAAGTGACAACGCGGATTCCTGGCAGGAGGCCCCCGATGACACGAAGCGCGAGAATCGAACACGACACGATGGGCGAGGTCGAGGTTCCTGAGGGAGCGCTCTGGGGGGCGCAGACACAGCGCGCGATCGCGAACTTCCCGGTCAGCGGGCTGAGATCGCATCCTGCGCTGATTCGCGCGTACGTATGGATCAAGCGCGCGGCAGCGGCCGCGAACCGGACGAAGGGCGCGCTCGACGCGACGCGGAGTGCGGCCATCGTGGCGGCATGCGACGCGCTTCTCGCGGACGAGCGGCAGCTCCGGGATCAGTTCCCTGTGGACGTCTTCCAGGCGGGCGCGGGCACTTCGCTCAACATGAACTGCAACGAGGTCATCGCCGCGCTTGCGAATGCACGCCTGTCGAAACGCCGCGGAACCGCGCGCCGCGTGCATCCGAACGATCACGTGAACATGTCGCAGTCGACGAACGACACGTTCCCGACGGCGATGCGGCTCGCGATGCTCGGCGAGCTCGTGCGGCTCGACGCGGCTCTCGACGACGTGGAGCGGGCCTTGGCCGCAAAGGGAGTCGAGTTCGCGGCGATGATCAAGGCGGGACGAACGCACTTGCAGGACGCGGTGCCGGTGACGCTGGGGCAGGAGTTCGCCGCGTGGGCCGCAGCGGTAGCGCGGTCGCGCCGCCTCACGCGGGACGCCGGGCGGGAGCTTCTCGAGCTCGGGATCGGCGGGACGGCGACGGGAACCGGACTCAACGCGCCCCGAGGCTACTCCCTCGCGATGGTGAAGGAGTTGCGCCGGCTGACGGGCTTTCCGCTGAAGGCGGTCGCCGATCTTGGGGAAGGGATGCAGTCGCAGCTTCCGATCGCGGCAGTGTCGGCCTCGCTGCGAAATCTCGCGCTCGAGCTGGGCCGGATCGCGAACGATCTGCGCCTTCTCGCTTCGGGTCCGGGGGCGGGGTTAGGCGAGATCCGTCTTCCCGCCGTTCAGCCCGGCTCGTCGATCATGCCGGGAAAGGTCAACCCGTCGATGCTCGAATGCCTGAACCAGATCTGCTTTCACGTGATCGGGGCCGATGCCGCCGTCGCGTACGCGGTGCAGGCTGGGCAGCTCGAGCTGAACGTGATGATGCCGCTGATGGCATGGGAGGTGCTCTTCTCGATCGACCTGCTCGCGAACTACCTGCCGGTGGTGTCTGAGCGCTGTCTGCGGGGAATCGAAGCGGACGCGGAGCGCTGCGCTTCGTATCACGCGGTCTCGCCGGCGCTGGCCACGGTGTTGAATCCGCTGATCGGATACGAAGCCGCTGCCGCGGTGGCGAAGGAATCCGCGGCGACGGGCGAGACCGTCCCGGAGATCGTCCGGCGCCGTCGCCTGTTGCCGGCGTCGACGATCCGCAGGATCTTCTCTCCGTCGAGTCTGGCCGGCGGAACTGGATGTCGACGGCGCGGCTAGAATACGACCCATGAGGCTGTTCGTAGCGTACCGGATCGGCGCGGAGTCCGCGGCGAGGGTCGCCGCGGTCGTGTCGTCGATTCGGACGCGGCTCCCGAGAGCGTCGTGGGTAGGACGCGACGCATATCACCTCACTTTCGCGTTCCTCGGGGAGCACGATCCGGAAGTCGTCCCGAGGGTGTCGGCAGCGCTGAAGGCGGCGACGGCCGGGCTGGCTCCGGTCGAGGCGCGACTGACGGGTGGCGGCTTCTTCCCTGACGAGCGAAGGCCGCGCGTCGGCTGGATCGCCGTCGAACCGCACGCGCCGGTGATCGCCGTCGCCGCTTCAGTTCGTTCCTCGATTGCTGCGTGCGGCATCCGTTTTGACGAGAAGCCGTTCAAGGCGCACCTGACGCTCGTCCGGATTCGCGACGAGTGGAAGGCGCGGGACGCGGCGCTCTTCGCCGAGGCGATCGATGCCGCGGGTCGAATCCCGTTCGAGCTCGACCGCGTGTCGTTGTTCGAGAGCCGTCTGCTGCCGTCGGGCGCGGTGCACACGGAGCTCGCGCACGCGGCGCTTCAATGACGCGGCCGGTCCGCGCTCAGTCGATCAGCTCGATGCCGCCCGTCTGCTGCGAAGCGGAGCTCGCGACGGAGACTGCCTGCACGGGGCGCGTGAGAAACAAGTCGGTGTCCGGCTTGCCATCCGGCGCGAAACCGATCACGAGGTACTTGTCGGGATTCTCCGCCGGCTTCGGCAGGTAGCGATAGTCATTTCCCCAGGGATCCTCGAGCACGTTCCGTCCCACGTAGACCGGCGCGATCTCGGCGAGTCCCTTCGGCATCTTCCCGTTGGCCAGGTAGTGGGCGTAGATCCCGTCGCTGATCGCCTCGATGCGACGGAGCGAGATCGCCTTTCGCATCTCGGTCACCGCACTCGCCTTCCGGGCGAACGGCGCCATCGAATTCAGGCCGAGCGGATTCCGATAGGTGAACGCGAGCGAGGCGACGGCGAGAATACCGAGCACGATCACGAGAGGCAGGGGGAGCGGTGGGATCTCGTCGATTGCGGCGTGGTCGACCACGACTTCCTCGACCACAGTCGCTGCGGCGGTCGTCTGGTGACGCACCTCTTCGATCAGGTCGCGCGTCAGAAGCTCGTAGAGCCCTTTGCAAGTGTCGAACTCCGACATCTTGCTGATCTCGACGATGTCCGCCACCGTCAGTCGTCCGTTGACCGCCTGGTAGAGCACGTGCTCTTCCTCGGAGATCCTGATCTTGCTGGCGTCCGCGCCCTTCCGCTTCTTGCGGGCGTGTGTCTGGTCGCCGTCGAACGAGACCTCGTCGGCGTCGTCTGCCGACACCACGACGATCTCCTGCGCGATCTCCTTCTTGCGGAAGATCATCTCCTGGGAGCGGATGCGCTTTTCGATGATCGGCCATTCGTCGATCATCCTCGCGCCTTCCATGAGGATCGACTCGGCCGTGATCGGCACGACGTTGTCGCGGTCGTACTCGATCGTCGTCTCCTGCGAGAAGTGGTAGTCGCCGTCTTTCCAGCGGAAGAGGCGGTAGACGATACCGAGGATCTGGAGGTGCAGCGCGGCGCGGAGCGCCTCCTGGGAGATGATCTTGTAGTGCGTGAGGATGAAGCCGAGACGCTGGAGCGTCTCCTTCTGGATCTCGAGCGCCTGGCTCAACTGTTCCTGCGTCAGCGTGTTGCTCTTGACGAGAACGTTGCCCAGCCGGTTCTCGAGCCGCTTGTTCAGCGAGTCGGCGGCGACGACCTTACCGTCGAGAAACGTGACGGTGACGGTGTCGTCCTTGCCACGCAGCGTCAACACGCCGGTTTTCCGCTGCAGGCCGATGAGCTGGAAGATATCGGCGAGGCTGAAGTCTTTCAGTGTTCCTTCGAGTGCCATGGCTCGCTCTCAGCCTCTCAATAGACCGGTTTCTGCCGATAGACAGGGATCGAGATCAGCAGCCACGTCCCGACCGCCAGCAGGATCGCGACGACTCGAACTGTGTGGCGTATCAGGATCGCGGGCGTCGCGATCGGCACCAGGCTCCCGACGAAGACCGCGATCGCCAGGAAAAGAAGGAACGAGAAGACCGCGATGAGCCCTTTCGTGGTCGAGCCGTCCATGATCTGGCCGGAACCGGGGAAGAACGTCGCGAGGACCTTCTTCAGGCGGACCTGTCCGTTCTGGTATTTCTGTACCTCGTTGATCTTCGCCTGCTTGGTGTCGAGCGAGACACCGTCGCGCTTGAGGTAGATGTGGATGCACTGGGTGCAGTAGGTCGCGCTCTCTCGCGCCGACTTGCAGCGGTAGCAGAAGGTCCGGCCGCACTTCATGCAGCTGCCGGCGAGTCCCTTCTTCTTCCGGTTCCACCAGAGCACCGGCCCGGCGATGATGCCGATCAGGCTCGCGGTGGTCATCGGGTTCAGGAAGCTCTGCAGCGGGTCGAACTGCGCGTAGTTTCCGAACAGCTCTCGCGCCAGTCCCTTCTCGACGAGCCTCTCCGAAAGCGCCCAGGCTTCGTCGACGGGAAGCGTGTACATCACGATCTTCATCGACGGAGGATTGGCGATGAGCTTCTGCACCCGGTTGCGGTCGCGCTTGCGCGCCTCCTCGAGCATCTGGCCCTGTCGCGCGTAATCGTAAAGCTCGCCCGACGCCGCGGCGATGTTGAAGTACGCGATGGCGAGCGCGGGAGTGGCCTGGATCGCCCGCTCGTAGTTGGTGACCGCGGAGCGGAACTCGTTGTGGAGGAAATCGAGGTTGCCCAGGTTGACGTGCGCGCCGCCCAGCTTCGGGTCGAGCTTGATCGCCTCCCGGTAGTGAACCGAGGCCTGCTGCTCGTCGCCGATCTGGAACTCCAGCCCGCCGAGGAGCAGCTGCAGCTTCGCTTCGCCAGGGACGGTCGCGACGAGCTCGCGCATCCGGCGGACGTTTTCGGGATGGTAGATCGCAAGTTCCGCCGACGTTGCGGCGCGCACCACAGGGGAGCTCGAGCCGACGACGCGATAGACCGACCAGTCGAGCGCGACCGGGATCAGCGACATGAGCACGAGCAGGACGACGATCGCGATGCGCTCGCTCACCGATGCGTAGGCAAAGAAGATGACGTACCAGAAAACGAGAATCCAAGTCGGTCCCAGCCAGAGAAAGAGCGGCAGCACCAGTGCCGCGAGCGCCAGCACGGAGGCGGTCGTCGAGCTCAGACCCCACTTCTCGGTGAACATCTCTCGGAAGTCGTGCGCGGCGGGACGCGAGTGACGGGAGAACAGGGCGACTCCGAGCAGGCCCGCAGTGCCGAGGATCGCGATCGCGAGCACGGTCACGAGATCCGCGCGCGTCATCGCGCGCGCCGTCGGCTCTGCGAACGACTTCGCGATCCCTCCGGTCAGTGCCTTGACGGCACCTCCCCAGTCGGATCGGTCGAAGGCAAGGTCCGCGATGGCGAACGCGACGGAAGGATCCTTCGGGTCGAGCTTCTGCGCCGCTGCGGCCGCCCAGTCGATCGCCTGCTTGTTCGTCGGCTGGGTGTGGTGGATCTGCCGCGCGAGGGACGCCGCGGACTGCGCATAAAGCGGGAACCGGCTGATGCCGAGGTTTCTGCCGAGCTCCAGCAGCTGGTCGAGCTTCTGCTGGGCGAGTTGAATGTCGCCTGTGTCGAGCGCCGCGGTCGCCTGCGGCCAGACGTCCGCGGGCGCGAGCTGCTGCGCCGGGGCGCTCGCCGCGAGGAGCGAGAACAACGCGACGGCGAGAAGCCTTCGACCCGTGACAGCCGTCATACCTTGAGGCCCTTGGTGACTTTCATGTAGAGCATCTTCGCTTCGCCGAGGAGCTTCTTGAGCGATTCGGACTCCTCCGCCGAGAGGCTTCCCGCGGTCTTCTCCGCGAGAACCTCCGTGACGTCGATCATCTGACGTGCCGCTTCTTTCCCTTGAGGGTGTCCGCGCCCTGCAAGCTCGAGCGCATTGTAGACGTTTGCGTCCAGCAGCTGCAGCAGCATGATGAATCGCCGGTCGGTTTCCACCTCCGGCGGCTCGCTCGCAGCGGGTGCCGGCTGAGGCGGTTCGTGCTCCAGCACGGTCGCCGGGTCGACCGGGGTCACCCTGTTCCGATACTCGTCACGGATGTCGCCTTCCGCCGTGAAGATCCGCTTGTCGGTGACTCTGATCGGCTCAGGTGATTTCTTCTCCGTCGGCAAACCGGCCTCCCCACTCTGCTCCGCCCCGCAGTTCTTCACTGATGTCGCGTGGTATCAATGAGTTGGTCGGGAATCTTATCACCGCGTAAGGGAGGTTTCCATATGATGGTCCCAGGAGACGAGCGCGAGCGATGCGTGTGTTCCAGATCCTCGAGAAGAGCCGGTTCGACACCGGCTCGGTCCATCAGATGTTCCAGGCCGCGGCCGGACTGCACGATCGTGCGCACGAAGTGACGATCCTGAGCCGGTACGATTCCTCGCTCGAGGGCCGCGCGCGCACGGCCGGAATCGACTTCGTCCCCCTTCCGTTCGCGAGCGACGCCGACCTGCGAACGATTCGCGCCATCGCGCGGCTCGTTCGCGAGAAGCGCCCGGACGTCATCCACGTCCACAAGGGGCGCTCCCACACTCTCGCGCTGCTCGCGACGTGGCGGCGCCCGGTCGGCGCCTTCGTCGTGAACCGAGGCGTGTCGTTTCCGCTCACGATCTGGAACCGGCATAAATACAGAACCTCGCGCGTCGACCGCATCGTTACCGTCTGCGAGCAGATTCGCGGCGTCATCGTCGAGAGCGGACGCGTTCCGCGGGAGAAAGTCGAGGTCGTCTACGCGGGAACGGACGTGGAGCTGTTCGATCCCGCGCGGTGGGACCGCCGTGACTTCCGGGCGGAGAAGGCGATTCCCGCGGACGATTTCGTCTACATGCAGGTCGGGATTCGAGACTGGAAAGGCTGGAGAGAAGTCGTCGATTCGTTTTCGGACGTCGCGGCCCGCGGCGCGGGTGTCCGCCTGGTGCTCGTCGCGTACAAGAGCGAAGACGACCGCAGGGCGATCGAGAGTCACGCGAGCGATCGTGGCGTCGGCGGGCTCGTGACCGCGGTCGAGCCCCGTGACGACATGGCGCGCGTGCTTGCCTCGGCCGACTGCGTCGTCGACGCGTCGTGGGGAGGCACCGGGATCACCGGGACGATTCGCGAGGCGATGGCGCTCGCGAAGCCGGTGGTCGCGACCGACTGCGGAGGTAATCGCGAACTGGTCGCGTCGCCCGAAGTCGGCTGGCTCGTCGCGCCGCGCGACCGGGCCGCGCTTTCCTCGGCGATGTTCGCCGTGCTCGACGATCGCGCTGCAGCTGCTGCCGCGGGGCGCGCGGCGCGAAGTCGCGTCGTCGAGGGATTCTCGAAGTCGATCCGCATCGACAAGCTCGAGCGGCTTTATCGATCGATTCTCGAAGGCAAGGGCAGGGCAGGCTAGCGGCGAGTGTTCAGGCGTAAGAGCTGCTTCCGTCCGCGCCACCTGAGAACCGAAATGTCGAATGCAGAATGAGGAATGAAGAGTTGAGAACGGAGGCAGTGCGGGAGAGCTGAACCGGGTTCATTCTCCATTCCTAATTCTGCATTCGACATGCTTCATTTCGGTTTCCGTCGTCAACGACGGACGGCGGTTTCGACGAAGGCCTGCGCTCGTCCTCACCCCAGCGCGACCACGTGCTCCTCCACGCTCGTCGTCAGCCCCTCGGGGTCGTATCCGCCTTCCAGCAGGGAGAGAACGCGTCCCCCGCAGTTTCGCTCCGCCGCGGCGACGACCATGCGCGTCATCAGGCCGAAGGCCTGCTCGCTCACGCGCATACCGCCGAGCGGATCGCGCCGGTGCGCGTCGAATCCCGCCGAGATCAGGATCGCGTCCGGGCGATAGTCGTCGATGGCGGGCACGATCGACGACTCGATCGCGTCGATGTAGGCGGTCTCGCCGGTGCCTCCGGAGAGCGGGATGTTCTTCGTCAGCCCGCGCCCCTTCCCGAAGCCGATCTCGTGCGCGGCGCCTGTCCCGGGGTAGAACGGAAACCGGTGGATCGACGCGTAATAGACGTCGCCGCGGTCCTCGAAGATCGATTGCGTTCCATTGCCATGATGCACGTCCCAGTCGAGGATGAAGACGCGCTCGATGCCGGGAAGCTCGCGCAGCCGTTCGGCGACGCACGCGATCGTGTTGAAGAAGCAGAATCCCATCGCCTCTTCCCGGTCCGCGTGGTGGCCCGGTGGGCGCGCGACGACGAATGCGCGCTTCGCCTCGCCCTTCTCCCAGATCTCTTCGGCGGCAGTCAGCGAAGACGCCACCGCGGTGCAGGCGGCCGCGTAGCTCTGGCGCGAGATCGGATTGTCGTGGGAGTGGAACATCTTGAAGCCGTCGCTGCAGGCGGCCGAGAGCTGAAGCGCGTAATTGCGCGAGTGGACCTTCGCGATGATCCGGTCGGTCTCGATCGTCTTCGAGAGCGAGGTCGTGACCGAAGCCTCGAATCCCGCGCGCCGGACTCCCTCCAACGCGGCGTCGAGCCGGCCGGCGTTTTCCGGATAGCCCGGAGGGGTCTCGTGCGCCCGGAAGAGCGGGTTCGTGTGAATGCGGAGCATGGGGGAGTCGGGGAAGAACCGTGCGCTCGTGGCGCCGGACGCTATTTATGGTACAAGAGCGCGGTCTTGAAGCGAACTGTGCGGATTGCCGCCGTCATGCTCGCGATGGTCGTGTTGCTGGCCCTGTTCTTCCGGAACAGCGACCCCGGCGAGGTAATGCGACTGATCGCGTCGATCGATCCTGTCTGGATCACGATCGCCTTCGCCGTGAACCTCCTCGCGCTGTTCTCCCGCTCGGAGCGCTGGCGGACGCTGCTGCAGCCCGCCTCTCCTCCGGCCTACTACCCGACCTTCCTGTCGGTCACGGTCGGCTACATGTCGTCGTCGCTGCTTCCGGTGAGGGCGGGCGACGTGATCCGCGCTGCGCTCATGAAACGGCAGACGGGGGCACGATTCTCCTCGAGCATCGCGACGGTGCTGACCGAGCGGGTGCTCGATCTCATCTCGATTCTCGGGATGCTCTGCTGGTTCGTTTTCGCGTCGACGACCGATGCCGCGTTCTCGGCCGAACAGCGCCTGCTCCTGCGGAGCGTAGGGCTCGTGTCGGGCTCGATCCTCGCCGCGATGCTCTTCTTCGTCGTGGGCATCCTCTTCGCGACGGCCTCGATCCGCCGTCTGCACGTTCGCCTCGGTGATTTCCTGCCGCACCGCTTTCGCGACCCCTGGATGCACTTTTTCGACACGTTCACCTCGTCGTTCCGGATCGCGGCGGAGCACCCGGCGGCGTTCGTGAAGGTCATCGTGCTCACCATCGTGACGTGGGCGTGCCTTGCGTCGCAGTTCTGGTTCACGGCGCGCGCGATGGCGCACGACCTTCCCTTTCTGTCGAGCTTCCTGATGACCGGGGTGACGATCGTCGGGCTGATGATCCCCACGCCCGGAGGCGTGGGCGGATTCCACAAAGCCTGCCAGGTCGCGCTCATGCAGTTCTACGCCTTCGGAATCGACGACTCGGTCGCTCTCGCCGTCGTCTTCCACATCGTCGGAACGGCCCCGGTCGTCGTCATCGGGCTCGCGCTCGTCGCGCGCGAGGGGCTGACGTGGGGGCAGCTGTCGAAGATTGGTGAAACGCGGGAAGAGTGATACATATCGCGCGGAATCACAGCGATGCGCTGCCCCTTCTGTGGCAATACCGAAGACCGGGTCGTCGACTCGCGGGAGAGTCGCGAGGGTGACGTCATCCGCCGCCGGCGGGAGTGCGTCTCCTGCGAGCGGCGATTCACCAGCTACGAGAAGATCGAGCTCGAGCCGTTCCAGGTCGTCAAGCGGGACCAGCGCCGCGAGCCGTACGAACGAGAGAAGATGATGGGAGGCCTTCGGATCGCCTGCCGGAAGCGGCCGATCTCCGAGGAGACGCTCCTTCGGGTGGCCGATTCGATCGAGGCCGAGATGCAGGAGTCGGGGGAGCGGGAAATCTCGAGCCGCGAGTTGGGGAACATGGTGATGCGCCGGCTGCGCGATCTCGACTCGGTTGCCTACATCCGGTTCGCATCGGTCTACCGCCGTTTCGAGGACCTCGAGGAATTCGTCCACGAGCTGAGCCAATTGAAGGACGAGACCCGCTGAGCCCCGCTACCGGGAGAGACGCATCCCACGAGAGGACAGAATGACCGAGACCAACGACGTCACCAAGGACGAGGCGATCAAGATTCCGGACGTGCTTCCGGTTCTGCCGCTCAAGGACCTGGTGATCTTCCCTTACATCATCGTCCCGCTTTCGGTGTCGCGCGAGAAGTCGATCAACGCGGTCGACCAGGCGCTCGCCGAGAACCGCGTCATCATGCTCACCGCCCAGAAGGACTTCCAGAACGAAGATCCGGGCGAGGACGACCTCTATCGCATCGGCACGGTGGCGATCATCATGCGGATGCTCAAGCTCCCCGACGGGCGCATCCGCATCCTCGTGCAGGGCCTGTCCCGCGCGCGCATCGACTACTTCATCCAGACCGCGCCGTTCTTCAAGGCGAAGATCACCCGGATCGACGAGCCGCCGATCCGCGAGCGTCCCCTCGAGGTCGAGGCGCTCATCCGCTCGGTCAAGCAGAACCTCGACAAGTCGGTGAGCCTCGGCAAGAACATCTCGCCCGAGGTGATGATCATCGCCGCGAACCTCGACGACCCGGCGCGCCTGACGGACCTCGCGGCGTCGAACCTCGACCTCAAACTCGAAGAGTCGCAGGCGATTCTTGAGACCTTCGACCCGATCGAGCGCCTGCGAAAGGTCAACGAGCTCCTCACCCGCGAGATCAACGTCCTCACGATGCAGCAGGAGATCTCCACCGCCGCGCAGGGCGAGATGAACAAGAGCCAGCGCGAGTACTTCCTCCGGCAGCAGCTCAAGGCCATCCAGTCCGAGCTCGGCGAAGGCGAGGAGCTTGGCGAGGAGATCGAGAACTACAGGAAGAAGCTCGAGGAGAAGGCGATTCCGCCGGAGGCGCGCGAGGAAATCGAAAAGCAGCTCAAGCGCCTCGAGCGCTCGCACCCCGATTCCGCGGAGACGTCGATCATCCGGACCTATCTCGACTGGATGACCGGCCTCCCGTGGGGCGTGCAGTCGGCCGACAACCACGACCTCGACCGCGCGAAGCAGATCCTCGACGAGGACCACTACGACCTGGAGAAGATCAAGGAGCGCATCCTCGAGTACCTCGCCGTGCGCAAGCTGCGCGGGTCGAAGATGAAGGGCCCGATCCTCTGCTTCGTCGGCCCCCCCGGCGTCGGCAAGACCTCGCTCGGCCGCTCGGTGGCCCGCGCCCTCGGACGCCGCTTCGTGCGCATCTCCCTCGGCGGCGTCCGCGACGAAGCCGAA
>JAMPYE010000558.1 GCA_023700825.1 Thermoanaerobaculia bacterium
GCGATGATCAACCACCATCTGCCGCACGCTCCGAACGTGACCCTCGATCCGCGCCAGGCGATCGGCGAGCCCCTTTTGCGCCTCGGGCGTCAGATACTCCGTCGCTGCGGGTTCGGTCTTTCGACGTGCCATCTGTTTCTCCTTATGTCGTCGCGCAGCAGGACGGCATCGCCTGCGCTGCGCCGCGCTCGAGCCGCACCAGATCGCCGAGACAGCAGCGGCCCGACGGATTCTTCACCTCGCACGCGCAGTGCGCGGCTTTCACCTGCACCGCAACCATCTCCCGCAGTCCGCTCGCCCGTTCGGCATCACGCATCTCGCCGGCAGTGACGCCGAAGCAGTAGCACACCGGGACGGATGCCTCACCCGAATGCTTCGCATACACCGGAACAATGAGATCGGCTTCGGTGAAGGTGACGCGTGCGTCGGCGTCGAAGTACACGACCGGGCACTCCGCCGCCCCACAGTACCGCGGCTCTTCGGGCACGCCGCGCCGCAGCCCGTCGGGCGTGAGCAGCGCTTTGAGCGTCACGCGCGCGACGACTGAGCCGATACCGCCGCACATCGGACAGCGCGTGGGGGTCTCGGTCATGCGCCACCCTTCGTCGGCGGGGGGTTCACGACCGTCACCTTGTATCCGAGCGCGTCGGCGACTGCGGCCGCGATCTTCGCGGGAGTCGTTTTCGCCGGGTCGAACGCGACGACGGCCTGCTTCTTTTCGTAGGAGACCTCCGAGCTCGTTACGCCGGGAGTCTTCTTCAGCGCGAGCTTGACCGCGGTCTCGCAGCCTTTGCACGTCATCCCTTCGATGTGGAGCGTCGTCTCCGCGGTGGCGGCGTAGGCCGCCGTGGCGAAGACGATCAGCAGCACGGCAGCGACGGTCGAGGCGAGGTGTTTCATTGTGTTCTCCTTATCCGAGAAACCAGGCGGACCATGTCGGGAAGGTGAAGACGGCCACGGCGACCGCAGTCCCGATCCAGAGCGCTACCCGATTGATCGTCTGGACCCGATCGGCTCCGTGGGTCGCGCAGACGCTGCCAGGCTCGCAGGCCGCAGGCCGTTTGTAGGTTACGTAAAAAGCCGCCGCGAGGAGGACGGCGGTGACAGCGCCGAAGATCGGCCGGAGCGGCTCGTACTTTGCGAGCGCGGCGAGACTGCTCATTCCGAAGGTCACGGCCACGATCGGGCCGATGCAGCAGATCGACGCGCCCAGCGCAGTCACGACGGATGCCACCATGCCGAGCCGCGCCACACGTGCCCGCTCTTCGCCGTCCATCAGGCTTCCCTCCATATCCCCCGGTGGGGGATGCACGATTCAGCCAAACGGGCCCCGATCGCGTTTCATTCCTGGTGATGTGCGCGCCCGCGTCCGCTCCGCACTCCTCCGCGCAGCACGAGAGCCTCTACGGGCCTTTGCAGCGACTCTACGAAGACGTGGGCAGGACACCTGGAATCGTTGGCGAGATCCACTCCAGGGTTCCGTTCAATAAAACCATAGGCGGGAGGTGTCGACGTCGCCCCTCTCCGTCTGGCGTCCCGACGCGATTCGGGGCATTCTCTCAAGGTAGCTCGGCACGGTCGCCGGCAACCACAGACATGAAGACCCCCTACCACAGCGCGTACTGGGCGCATGCCCTGACCCTGCAAGGCCCGCCCGGGACGGTCGAGAACCTCTCGCGCTCGATGGCGAACGCCCGGGTCGACCTGAACCCGCACCAGGTCGACGCGGCGCTCTTCGCCGTCCGTTCGCCCTTCACGAAGGGCGTGCTCCTCGCCGACGAAGTCGGCCTCGGGAAGACGATCGAGGCGGGGATCGTCATCGCGCAGCGGTGGGCGGAGCGGAAGCGGAAGATCCTCCTCATCGTCCCCGCGACGCTCCGGAAGCAGTGGCAGCAGGAGATCGAGGAGAAGTTCTCGATCCCGACGACGATCCTCGAATCCGCGAACTTCAACCTCTCGAAGAAGGCCGGGACTAAGAACCCGTTCGACGTGCCGGGCCGCATCGTCATCTGCTCCTACCACTTCGTCTCCGCGAAGGCGAAGGAAGTGCGTCTCCTGAACTGGGACCTCGTCGTCATCGACGAGGCGCATCGCCTCCGGAACGTCTACAAGCCCCAGAACAAGATGGCGAACGCGATCGTCGGGGCGATCAAGGGGCGGCC
Organism: Thermoanaerobaculia bacterium; assembly: GCA_023700825.1. Taxonomy (GTDB): domain Bacteria; phylum Acidobacteriota; class Thermoanaerobaculia; order Gp7-AA8; family Gp7-AA8; genus JACPDH01. Next base: position 2,163 of record JAMPYE010000558.1, read on the forward strand.
GACGGTGCTGCTCACCGCGACGCCGCTTCAGAACTCGCTGATGGAGCTCTACGGCCTCGTCTCCGTCATCGACGAGCACGTCTTCGGTGACCCGACCTCGTTCCGCGAGCAGTTTCTGCGCGGGAACGACGAAGTCGCACGCAACACGGAACTGAAGCGGCGTCTCACCCAGGTCTGTCGCCGGACGCTCCGGCGGCAGGTGCTCGAGTACATCCGCTTCACTCAGCGCGTCCCGATCACGCAGGAGTTCCTTCCCTCCGAGAAGGAGCACGAGCTGTACGAGCAGGTGTCGGCGTACCTCCAGCGCGAGGTGCTGCACGCCCTCCCCGCGAGCCAGCGCACGCTCATGACACTCATCCTCCGTCGCCTCCTCGCATCGTCGACCTTCGCGATCGCCGGGACGCTCCGGAGCCTCATCAAGCGGCTCGAACTGATGGAGAAGGAGATCCGCCCGTTCGACGAGGAGGACTTCGAGGCGATCAAGGAACTCGAAGACGAGTGGACGGAGGAAGAGCCGACCGACGAGCTCGTGATCGACCGCGCCTCACTGAAGGAGGAACTCGGCGAACTCCGGACGTACGCCGCACTCGCGGAGGAGATCCACCACAACGCGAAGGGCGACGCGCTCCTGAAAGCCCTCGACGCAGCGTTCAAGAAGGCGGCGGACCTCGGCGCGCCCCGGAAGGCCGTCATCTTCACGGAGTCCCGCCGGACGCAGGCGTACCTCCAGGACTTCCTCGGCCAGCACGGCTACGCGAACGAGATCGTCCTCATGAACGGGACGAATACGGACTCCGGCTCCCGTGCGATCTACGAAGCATGGAAGGAGCGCCACCGGAACTCCGACCTCATTTCCGGATCGAAGTCCGCGGACACGAAGGCCGCGATCGTGGAAGAGTTCAAGGATCGGGCGACGCTCCTCATCGCGACGGAATCAGCTGCCGAGGGCGTGAACCTCCAGTTCTGCTCCCTCGTCGTGAACTACGACCTCCCATGGAACCCGCAACGCATCGAGCAGCGCATCGGTCGCTGTCACCGGTACGGCCAGAAGCACGACGTCGTCGTCGTGAACTTCCTGAACAAGCGGAACGAGGCGGACCAGCGCGTCTACCAGCTCCTCGCGGTGAAGTTCCGTCTCTTCGACGGCGTCTTCGGCGCGAGC
>JAMPYE010000559.1 GCA_023700825.1 Thermoanaerobaculia bacterium
AAGGAAAACGCGGCGCCGAGCCATCGACCGACCCGACTCACCTCCGCTTCGTGTTCCTGGTTGCGCCCGATGAGCGCTACCCCGGTTTCCTGATAGCCGAGCCCCCCACTGCGGAAGAGAAAGAGCAGCGCCGCGACGACGGGCCACACCGCGAGCGACTCGATCGGCGCCCCTCCGCGGCCCAACCCGAATGTCACGATCGGCCCGAGCGCCATCGAGAGCATCGAGGTGAGAGCGAGCGGGTAGTAGAAGCGTGCGATCTCCGCGAACCTCACGAGCGCCTCGGGCACGACCTCGTCGCTCTCGAGGATCGACTTCACCACGTGCCTCGCCATCCAACGGCACGCGCCCGCCTCCGCCACGACTCCGGTCACGAGCGCGATCGCCGCGATGTATGCCCCGGGCAGCGCCACCGTCCTCGCGAGACCGATGGCCGTCACGGACATGACGACGAGCCGCACGACAGTTCCGTACGCGACGCGACGCGTCAGGTGATGCCGCGTCATGATCCCCTGCAGGAAGCGCCGATACCCGATCGCCGCGGGCCACGGGATCAGGATCACGGTCGCACCGTGCGCGAGCTCGGAGATCTCCCGAGGAAGCCCGATCAGCCCTTCGCCGACGAGGCGGAACACCGGAGGGATCGCGAGAAGGATCATGCCGCCGGTCACGACGCAGTTCAGGATGAAGGTGAAGCGCCGCAGCGCGATGAACGAGCGGGCGTCGCGCACGAGCGCGTTCGACGCCGAGAGCAGCATCATGATCGGCGACTCGATGAGCCACGCGAGCGAGAAGGCGACGCCGTAGGCCGCAAGGTTAGGCGCCGCCTCGGGCATCCGCGCGACGATCGCGGCGATGTACGGCCCCTCGGCTGCCATCATCAACCAGGTCGCGGCAAGCGGCAGCCAGAAGAGAAGGATGAAGCCGGGGCGGAGCGTGCCGGGGCGTGAGGTGGAAACCGTCAAACGTTCGTCTCGCGGGCTGCGAGGCCCTCGAGCATTATCTACCCGTTCGCTCTCTCTCCACGCGCATCGGGCCCGACGCAAAGCGGCCTCGGGAATCCCGGGGCCGCTTCGAGTTCCGCCTGGGTGTGCGAAGCGATCCGACTATCCGCGTCCGCCGCGACGGCCGTTCCCGCCGCCGCTGCCCTGCGGCCCGGTTCCGGTGCAGGAGCCCGAACCCTTCTTCCCCGAGCCGGCGCCGTAGCCAGTGCCGTCCTTCGGCCCCGCACCCTTGTTGCCGGTTCCGTCGCCGGAACCGTTCGAGCTCCTCTTCCCGTTCTTTGCCTGGGTGCCGCCGGCCTGGCCTTTCTGTTCACCGACGGCGGCCGCGTTCGCGGGAGCGCCATAGCCCGTACCGTCCTTCGGCCCGACGCCCTGGTTGCCGGTGCCGTCGCCGGGGCCGGCCTTCGCCTGCGTCGCCTTCGCGTCCGAACCCTGCGCCGGCGCGGTCTGGGCGGCAGCCGGAAGCGCGAGCGTCCCGACGACCATCAATGCTCCCGCGAGGAGCGACGTCATCTTCGTGAAGTTCCTTGTCATTGTCGTTTTCTCCTTTCATCGATTGCCGGATCGCTTGACTCGCTCTCCGGCTTCGTCTTCTGCCAGTTCACCTTCCGTGCCAACGAGCGACTCGTGTGAAGAAAGACTCGAATCCCGCGCCCGCCTCGCCATTTGCGCTGACGAACATCGCCGAAGGCCCGCGCCCTCGAAAGTTCTGCTCCGCAACGGGTCAGGATGACTCACCTCGGGAGAGTCATCTCGACGCAGAGGCTCGCCAGGTCGAGCGGGATCGAGGCGACGAAGCCGGTTCACGACGCCGGGCGGTCGTCTTCCGGCCGCGTCGCCGTCCGACGGGGACGGAAGCTGCACGTAGGAGAAGTCGCGCCCGACGACACGCTCGTGCCCTCCCGGTGCGATAATGATCGTCGCGACAGGCTGAAGCCTCCCCCTCGAAGGGTTGAGGCGGCCAGGTCGCGGTGAAACGGCTCGGCGCCGGATGCGAGAGGACAGAGCCCCGGAGTGGGATCAGACCTTCCACGAGGAGCTGGCGAACAGCATCAGCCACTCCGTCGCCCTCGTTGCGCTCCTGATCGGCACCCCGATACTCATCCTCGTCGCGGCTCGTCGCGGCCCGCCGTCGTACGTGGTCGGTGCGAGCGTCTTCTGCGCGACCGCAATCCTCGTCTACCTCTCGTCCACGCTCTATCACGCGCTGCCCGTTCGGCGCGGCAAGCGCATCTTCCGCACACTCGACCGCACGGCGATCTTCGTGCTCATCGCCGGAACCTACACTCCCTTCACTCTCGGTGTCCTCCGCGGCAAGCTGGGGTGGACGCTCTTCGGGCTCGTCTGGGGACTCGCGGTTCTCGGCGTGTCACTGCAACTGACGGGGCAAATGCAGCGACACCCGATTCTTTCGACGAGCCTGTACCTCGCCATGGGCTGGATCTCGGTCGTCGCGATCCGCCCGATCATGCAGACCATGCCGCCGGGTGGCATCGCCTGGATCGCGGCGGGCGGGCTCTTCTACACGTTCGGCATCGTGTTCTTCGCCATGAAGCGGCTGCGCTACGCCCACTTCGTCTGGCACCTGTTCGTGATCGGCGGAACGACCTGCCACTACTTCGCCGTGCTCTGGCACGCGGCCTGACGACCTTCCGGCACGGGGTCGCGCCCCATGCCTTGCTTCAACCGGGCTCGGCTCGTGACTTGCCTCGCGGAATCCGCGAAAATCGACGTGATCCTAACCGGGCACGAAGACCGGCGCGATGCCTCCACCAGCACGATTCACCGACGAAAAACTCACGCTCGGCGACTTTCTCGACGAGATACTCGTCGTCTGTCCGCGGTGCGCGGAGCGCGCGTCGGTCGCTCCCGAACCTGGCGCCGATGCGACAATGTTCGCGCCGCGACGCCTGATCTGCGCTTCCTGCGGCCTTACACGCCGCGTGAAGCCCGGAACGGTGACGCTCGGCGCGCGCGGCACGCCGCGCGACGCGTACTTTGGCGAGCCGCTGTGGCTCCGCGCGAGTTGGGGACGCAAGACGCTCTGGGCGTACAACGCGCGGCATCTCGTCTACCTCGAGGCGTTCGTGCGGGCCGGGCTGCGCTCGCACTCCCGCACGAATCCCGCGTGCTCGAACTGCAGCCTCGTCAGCCGGCTGCCGCGGTGGATGAAGGACGCGACGAACCGGAAGCAGATTCTCGCGATGATCGCGAAGCTGCGGGCGACGATCGAATCGTGACCTTCGTCCCGCCGCCGAAGCGACGTGCGATCGGAATTCGCACGCCGGAGGCGTGCCAGAAGGTAGCCCCGGGTCGCC
>JAMPYE010000560.1 GCA_023700825.1 Thermoanaerobaculia bacterium
CGTCCCGGGCGCGCTGATGATCGAGCCGACCGAGAGCGAGCCGAAAGAGGAGCTCGACGCATTCTGCGACGCGATGCTCGCCATCGCGCGCGAAGCCGCCGAGACTCCCGAGCTCGTGAAGTCCGCGCCGCACACGACCCCGGTGCGCAGGCTCGACGAAGCGAGAGCGGCGCGGCAGCCGGTGCTGAAGTGGACGCCGAAGGCGTAGGGTCTGAATTCAGTCCGAAACGATGAACGGGCGGCCGATGGGCCGCCCGTTCGTCGTTTCGGTGCCTTGAACGGCGCGATCGTCGCGTCGTTCAACAAACACACTGAACGCAGAATGCTGAATGCAGAACGGTGAATGTAGAAAGGGGCCGTTCAGCTGGCGGCGCTTCTCTTCTGCATTCAACGTTCTGCATTCAGCGTTCTGCATTCAGTGTGTCGAACTCTACTGAACTACGCTTCTCGTCCCCCACGGCAGCGTCCCCTTCGTGCACGCCTGAACGACCTTGCCCGGCAGCGGGTGGTCGAGCCAGGGAGCGATGACGGAGGCGGCGGCGACGAGCTTGTCGAGGTCGACCCCGTGCTCGATGCCGAGGCTGTCGAGAAGGTAGACGAGATCCTCCGTCGCCATGTTGCCCGACGCGCCCGGGGCGTAGGGACAGCCGCCGAGGCCGCCGGCCGATGCGTCGAAGACAGTGACGCCGAGCTCGAGGGCGGCGAGCGTGTTCGCGACTGCCATCCCGCGCGTGTCGTGGAAGTGCATCGCGAGGCGGCTGCGCGGGATGACCTGCGTGAGAAGGTGAAGAAGGCCCTGGACCTGCAGCGGGGAGCCGACGCCGATCGTGTCGCCGATCGACACCTCGTAGCAGCCGAGATCCATGAGGCGGGCGGTGACTTCGAGGACCTTTTCGGGAGCGATCGCTCCTTCGTACGGGCAGCCGCAGGCGCACGAGACGTAGCCGCGGACGCGGATGCCCTCGTCGCGCGCTCGCAGGGCGACCGGCGTGAACACCTCGAACGACTCGTCGATCCCCATGTTGATGTTGCGCCTGTTGAACGACTCGGATGCGGCGGTGAAGATCGCGATCGACGTCACGCCGCACTCGATCGCGCGCTCGAGCCCCTTCTCGTTCGGCACGAGCATCGGGTAGTCGAAGCCGGCGCGCTTCGTGATCTTCGCGTAGACCTCCGCCGAGTCGGCCATCTGTGGGACCCAGGTCGGATGGACGAAGGCGCCGGCCTCGACGGTCCGGAGCCCGGAGTCGGCGAGCGCTTCGATGAACGCCACCTTCACGTCGAGCGGGATCGTGGCCTTCTCGTTCTGCAGGCCGTCGCGCGGGCCGACCTCGACGATGCGGACGCGGTCGACGTCGATCTTCATGATGCTTCCGGAGCGCGCGCGAGAACGATGAGATCGTCGGGAGGCTGGACCATCTCCCCCGCCTTGCAGCGGATCTCCTCCACGGTGCCGTCGTGCGGCGCGTTGATCTGGTGCTCCATCTTCATCGCCTCGAGGATGAGCAGCGGCGTGCCGCGCGCGACGACCTGGCCGGGCTCGACGAGGATCTTCGTGACGAGCGCAGGCATCGGCGCCGCCATCGAGTGTTCCTTCTGTCGCGATTTCGCCCGGCGCGCGCCGGCGGCAACCTCGGCGACGACGATCTCGCCTCCGAAGTCGAAATGGAGCGTGTCGGCGACGCGCACGAACGGGACGACGTGGCGCACACCGTCGAGAAGGAGAATCGCCTCGTTCTCGCGAAGCGAGGAGATCTCGATGCGGCGAACCGACCCGGCGGACGTCGCCTCGAAGGCGGAGCCGTGGCGTGCAAGAGAAACGTGCACCTCGCGGTCGCCGATGACGATCGTGTAGTCGTTCATCGCTGGAACCTGCTTCCGGGCGCGTCGAGCGCGATGCCCCTGGCGCAGAGCGGGCAGCTCGCTTCGTCCCAGGTCTCGAGCGCCATTCGCATGAGGAATTCGAAGGAGCGGTCGAACGGGTTTTCGCCTCCGCTCCGGTTCATGATCGACGCGAAGGCGAGAACCGTGCCGCCGAGCGACTCGACGACGGCCTGCGTCTCGCGAGTCGACTTGCCCGTGGTCACGACGTCCTCCACGATCGCGACGCGTGTCCGCGACTCGAGATCGAAGCCGCGACGGAGCGACATGACCCCGTCTTTCCGCTCGGTGAAGATCATCGGAACGCCGAGCGCCTGCGCGACCGTGTAGCCGATGACGACGCCGCCGAGCGCAGGGGCGACGATCCGGTCGACGCCGTGGGGGCGGAGCTTCGCGGCAAGCGCCTCACCGACCGCCGTGGCATCGGTGGGATTCTCGAGCAGCCGCGCGCACTGGACGTACGCGTTGCTGTGCAGCCCCGAAGAGAGCCGAAAATGCCCGCTCAGCAGGGCGCGGGTGTCGCGGAGAAGCGATTGGAGATCGAAAGCCGTCACGAGGGCAGCATAGAGGAGGGCTTCTCGGAGCGTCAATCTTGGCCCGTCGGGAATTGAGAATTGGCCCTGTCGGGAATTGAGAATTGAGAATTGAGACTTGAGAGATGGCGAAGCAGGTCGTATTCGGGCGGTCTGGAAACTGAGGGGAAGGACGATGGCCTGCCATCGCTCAATCCTCAAGTCCCAATTCTCAATTCCGTCCAACGGAGGGCCAATGTCACTCACGGAACAGGTCAGGGCGGACATGACCGCCGCGATGAAGGCGAAGGAAGCGGAGCGTCTCTCGACGCTGCGCATGCTGCAGTCGGCGCTCAAGAACGAGCAGATCGAGAAGATGCACGAGCTGTCGGACGCCGAGGCTTCGGCGGTCATCCGGCGAGGGGTGAAGCAGCGGCAGGACTCGATCGAGCAGTTCGAGAAGGCCGGGAGGCAGGAGCTCGCCGACAAGGAAAAGCGCGAGCTCGCGATCCTCGAGACCTACCTGCCGAAGCAGATGTCGGACGCGGCGCTCGAGGAGATCATCGAGGCCATCATCGCCGCGACCGGCGCCGCTTCGAAGAAGGACACGGGCAAGGTCATGAAGGAAATCATGGCGAAGCACCGTGACGAGGTCGACGGGAAAAAGGTGCAGGAGATCCTCGGCAGGCTGCTGCCGTAATGTGCAGCGTGCATGCGCAGCTTGCGCCCTTCCTCGGCGGAAGCCGCAGCTTCCGCTCCGGTGTTCGAAATACAGCCGGGCGACGCTCCGCGTCGCCCGTTCGCTTTTCGTGACGGGTCAAATCCGCCGAAGCTTCGCTTCGGCGAGGAAGGGCGAAAGCTCCGCTTTCGCCCTTCACATGACGGCCTCGCAGAACCTCGATCCAACGAAAACAGTCTGATCCTCTGA
>JAMPYE010000561.1 GCA_023700825.1 Thermoanaerobaculia bacterium
CGTCTCGCGCATGAGCGACGCAATCTCGTAAACGTAGGGCGAGATCAACAGAACCGGCACGAGGGCGGCGACGGCAAGCGTGGAAAGCGCCGCTCTCCAGTTCACGGTCTCCACCCGCACCAGTGCGATTCGAAGCTTCGGGATCGCAAATACCCCGAGATAGGGAACGAATAGAAACAGGCCGTAATAGGCGTAGTACGGATAGCCCGCCGTGAACAGGCAGATCGTCGACGCCGCCAGCAGGACCCCGTTGATCGCGGCCTCCCGACGCGAAGTGGCTGCGAAGATGCCTTGAATGGCCAGGAGGATCCACGGATACCAGGCCATGGCATGGATGGCGTTAGGGAAGCGCAGCAGTTCGGTCACCTTGAAGCTGACGGACATCACGAACGCCGCGAACAACGCCGCGTGCAGCGGCAGCTTCATCGACCTGAGCCACAGGAACAGGCCCACCGCGAAAATCGAGATCCCGAGAATCACGAACCTCTGGTGGTCGGGAACGCTGTAGCCGCCCGCGATCCGATAGAAGATCGCCAACGGCAGATTCAACGGATAGAAGGCGGCAGCGAAGGGATTCGAGTAGAACGGGAAGCCGGCCGCCTCGGACGGGGACCAGAGGGGCAAGTGCCCTCGGCTCAGGTTGTCCAGCAGGTAGACCTTGTAGTCGTAATACAGATTGTGAAAGTCGTTGCCGACGCCGGCGAGGTTGAATGCGTACGGGAAGAGATCGACGAACGGCCACAGGAACAGTGATGCGAGCGCGAGACGGAGATTTCGCCGCGGTGTCCCCGTGGAGGGAGCGCTCCCGGCGTCGTGGACGATCTCGGAGCTCAATTCGCTAGACCGCCTTGGCGGCCACCCTGCTCATCGCATACTCCGCGAGAGCCGTGATCGTCAGGCTCGGGTTGACGCCCGGATTCGCCGGAACGATCGAGCCGTCGATCGCGTAGAGACCCGGGTAGCCGTGCAGCTGGCAGTCGAGGTCGACTACGCCCTCTTCCGCGTTCCGGCCGAACGGGCAGCCGCCGATGATGTGCGCCGTAAGCGGGATGTTCAGCAGCGCCTCGTTGACGGAGCCGAGCGGGATCGAGTTCGTCTTCTCCGCGAACCGCTTCGTCACCTCGTGCCCGATCTCGATTTTCGGCGGAATCGTCGCCACCTCATCGGGCACCGACACGAGGTTCTTCCCGAACGCGGTGAAGAGACTCCGCCCCAGCCGCATTCGCACGCGGTTGTCCTCGGTTTGCATCACGAGCAGAATCGTCGTTCTCTCGGCCCAGCCCGGCATCAGATGCGTGCGCGCGAAATCGAGCGGGCGGCTGACGATCGCCCAGATCGATTTCAGCAGGCGGGCGGGGATCGAGCCCGAGTCGATGAGCGGCCCGCCCAGGAATCGCATCGCCGACGAGCCGGCGGGATAGCGCACCGGCTCGACCGTCGTCACTTCGTCGGCGTGGAAGATCGACGTGATCGCGACACCTTTCGAGTAGTCGACGTCTCGCCTTCTCGCGACCCCTCCGAGCAGTGCCTCGCTGTTCGTGCGCACCATGTCGCCGAGCCGGTGTGAGATGCGCGGGAGCGAGCGCGTCACGTCGCGGCAGCGGAACAGCAACCGCATCGTTCCGAGCGCGCCCGCCGAGACCACGACGTTGCGCGTGCGCACGACTCGTTCGTCGAAACGGATCATCCCTAGGCTGCGGCGATGCACGATCTCGTAGCGGGCCCCGTCGGACTGGCCCGGTGGCAGCGGCCGGATGTCGCGCACCTCGCGCTCCGCGTCGACCCGCACGCCGAGTTTCTCGGCAAACCAGAGGTAGTTCTTCACGAGCGTGTTCTTCGCGTTGTGCCTGCAGCCGACCATGCAGGCGCCGCAGTGCGTGCAGCCGCTTCGCTTCGGCCCTTTGCCGTCGAAGTAGGGATCCTCGACTTCGCTTCCCTCCTTCCCGGGCTCGCCGAAGTAGACCCCGACCGTCGTCGGCATGAAGGTCGCCTCGCGGTTCATTTCGCGGGCAACCTCGCGAAGCACGTCGTCGGCGGGCGATATTCGCGGATTCGGCACCACTCCGAGCATCCGCCGCGCCGTCTCGTAATGCGGTTCGAGCGCCTCGGTCCAGTTCTGCAGATGTTTCCACGCGGGCGCCGCGAACAGCTTCTCGTCCGGCTTCACCAGCACGTTTCCGTAGCCGAGGCTCCCGCCGCCGACGCCGGCGCCGTGGAGCACGAAGACGTCGTGGAAGGGCGAGATCTGGAGAATCCCGAAGCATCGGAACCAGGGGGCCCACAGGTAGCGGCGAAGGTTCCAATTCGTCTTCGCGAAGTCCGCATCGCGATAGCGACGCCCGCGCTCGAGGACGAGCACGTCGTAGCCCTTCTCCGCGAGCCGCATCGCGGAGACGCTCCCGCCGAAGCCCGAGCCGATGATCACATGGTCGAACGTCTCGTTCATCGCGGGCTCGTTTCGCACATCGTCATCGTGCCTTCACCAGGCCCGCGAGCGAAGCAAGCGCCGCGAGCGCGAGCATGATCGCCGGAGGCAGGACCAGATACTGGAAGCAGAAGATCGAGAGGACCGCCGACGAGGCAGTGAATACGACGAGGGTGCCGCGGAGCGACGCGGGACTTGCGGCGCCAAGACGCGCGGACTGGAACCCGAGCAACCCGAGCGCGAAGGCGAAGACCGAGTACGACGCGCTGAATCCGACGAAGAAGCCCCAGTACGTCCGCTCGAAGCCGTCCGCCTGGAAGACGTAGCTCTGCATCGCATCGGTAACGCGCTTCTCCTCGCCTTTCAGCGCCGACGTGTCCATCCCCAGCATGTGACCGACCAGATGCCCCAGGCCGACGAGGAACATGAGCGTCGAGGCGATGCGAAGCATACGGGCAGGATTCATGCGATTGGTCTCCGATCGGGGATGCGAGCGGCGGAAGCTGCAACGTTCATCGCGACACAGTCCGCGGATCGTCCGCCGGGTTCACGTGCTCCACGACGAGAGTATAGATCCGCCCGATCAATAGAAGTCGGCGCACGACATGTAGTAGCCGCAGCGGGGATCGGTGCAGATCAGCTTGCACTTCCGCTCCTCGAGCTCTTTCGAGCAGACGGGGCAGGTACGGATCACCCGGTTGTAGTCGGGCTGTGCGAGGTACGTCCCTGCGTTGGCCTTCAGATCACGTGTGTCGTCACTCATCTCGTGCCTCCGCGGTCCCTCGATTCTCAATTCTCAATTCTCAATTCGGCCTTTGCGAGGCCGTCAGCTCGTCGAGCGTCCGCCAGAAGCGCGGATACGACTTTCCGACGACCTGCTCGCAGTCGATC
>JAMPYE010000034.1 GCA_023700825.1 Thermoanaerobaculia bacterium
TCCAGGCCGCGAGCTCCTTGAGCCCCAGGGCGCCCCAGACCGGAGAGAAGAGGACGCTGTTCGACCTCGCGAGCCCCCGGCTCGCCACGAGCTCGCGCGCCCACTCGTAGTCGGAGCGATCGGCGACGACGAACTTCACCTCGTCGTGGGGCATGAGCTTGTCCAGGTTAGGCCAGTGATTCCGCTCGACCTCCCCGGAGCCGGGGCATTTCACGTCGAGGATCAGCTTCGCACGCCGGTCGATGGGATCGATGTCGATCGAACCCGACGTCTCGACGAGCACCTCATAGCCGGCGTCGCAGAGGGCGCGGATGAGCTCGAGGCACTCGGGCTGGGCGAGCGGCTCGCCCCCGGTTACCTCGACCAACTCGCAGCCGAACGAGCTGACCTTCGCGAGGACCTCGTCGAGGCTCATCTTCTCGCCGCCGGTGAAGGTGTACGCCGAGTCGCACCAGGTACAACGGAGATTGCAGCCGGCAAGGCGCACGAAGGCGCAGCGCCGCCCCGCGTGCGTCGACTCGCCCTGAATCGAATGGAAGATCTCGGTAATGCGAAGCATGGTCAATTTTCGGATTGCGGATTTGAGAGGCCAACAGCCGGCCATCCAAAGATCCGCCATGCGCTGACGTAGCAACTAACTCCAAATCCGAAATCCGAAATCCCAAATCCGAAATCGGCCACGATCTAGGCGTACCTCGTCGGATCCGCCACCCCTGCCTCCTCGAATCCACGCCTGCGCAGGATGCACGAGTCGCAGTGCCCGCAAGCGGCTCCCGCAGGGCCGGGGTCGTAGCAGGAGTGGGTGATGCCGTAATCGACGCCCAGCTCGGTTCCCCGGCGGATGATCGCGGCCTTCGTCAGATCGATGAGCGGCGCGCGAATCAACGGACGGCCAGTCTCGACACCGCTCTTCGTTCCAGTCGCGATCACCCGCTGGAAAGCCTCGACGTACGCGGGGCGGCAGTCGGGATAGCCGCTGAAATCGACCGCGTTCACGCCGATCCATATCTCCCCGGCACCCAGGACCTCCGCGTAGCCGACCGCAATCGACAGAAAGATCGTGTTCCTCGCGGGGACGTACGTCACGGGGATGCCTTCGTCGCCGACAGAATCCTTCGGGACGTCGATCTCGGCGGTAAGCGCGCTGCCGCCGAAGAGCCGCAGATCGAGCTCGAACACGACCGGCTCGCGCACGCCCTGCGAGGCCGCGACACGGCGGGCGGCGTCCAACTCGCTCTGGTGCCTCTGGCCGTAGGCGAAGGAGAGAGGGAACAAATCCCGTCCCTCGGCCTTCGCCATGGCCAGCGTCGTCGCCGAATCGAGCCCTCCGCTCAGAAGCACCACGGCACGGGTCGTCATCGCGGCGATTGTACGGGATGCAGCCGCGAAGCCCCACCAAACGACGGGACCCCCGCCCGTCGAATTAGTGGGAGAATTTACCCATGCGCATGCGCTCGCTCGCGGCGCTCGCCGCCATCCTCGTCGCCGGATGCGTCTGGGAAGTTCCCGTCTCGGAGCCCGACTTCCCCATCGAGTACCCGATCAGGCACTACCTGTTCAAGGAAGACGCCGCCGACCTCGCGGCGTGGAAGCTCGAGGTGCGGGACTTCCGCGACACGCTGCGGGAACAGTACAGGGTCGACGTGACGATACCGAAACTGATGTCCGACTCGAAGGAGGCGGAGTTTCTCGACAGGGCCGTTGATCCGAAGGAGCTGATCTGGCGCGACCCTCGCTATTTCTTCAAGACGCCGGTGCTGCTCTCGTGGTGGGAGCTGATCGACGAGCGCGGCCGCGTGCAGCGCGTCTTCGTGGTCGCGTCGAACCAGACGAGGGAGATGGACGCGCGAATCCTGGCCTGGTGCGTCAACGACAAGCTCTGGAAGCCGGGAGAGGTCGATGGATCGCCCGCGATCACGATCCGCAGCGCGTCGATCAACCTCGGCGAGTCCCCGTATCACGTCCACTACTGGCAGAAGAGGTCCGGCACGAAGACGGTCGTGCTCGCGACGGTGGTCGTGATCGGCCTTCCCGTCTGGCTCGTCGCGCGAGCGGTCCGGAGGCGGCGCCAGAAGCGAATCGCTCACGAGGCGCTGCTGAAGCACGTCGCGCACCATCCCTTCGAGGCACCGTCGATCGACGAGCCGCCGCGGCTATAATGCCGCGACATGTCCCCCATCTCGACCTACGACTTTCTCAATCGCAAGCGTCGCGGGCTCGCGCTCGACCCCGAGTCGATCGCCGACTTCATCGCGGCCTACCTTCGTGGCGACGTTGCCGACTATCAGATGACCGCGTTCCTCATGGCGGTCGCAATCCACGGCATGGAAAAAGAGGAGCTCGCCGCCCTCACCCGGTCGATGACCGGCTCGGGCGAGCAGTGGAAGCTCCGCGAACGCTTCGACTTCATCGGCGACAAGCACTCGACCGGCGGGGTCGGCGACAAGGTGTCGATCGTCCTCACCCCCTGGGTCGCCGCGTGCGGCGTGAAGGTCGCGATGCTCTCGGGCCGCGGGCTCGGCCACACGGGCGGGACGCTCGACAAGCTCGACGCGATCCCGGGCTTCAAGGCGCGCCTCTCGCGCGCGGAGATCGAGCGCTGCGTCGACACAGTCGGCTGCGCGATCGCGACCTCGACCGAGGGCATCGCCCCGGCCGACCGGCGCATGTACGCGCTGCGCGACGTCACCGGCACAGTGGAGTCGATCCCGCTGATCACCGCATCGATCATGTCGAAGAAGCTGGCGATGGGGGCGAGCGCCCTCGTCCTCGACGTGAAGACGGGCAGCGGCGCCTTCATGCGGGAGCTCGACAAGTCGCGTGAGCTCGCTCGCGGCCTGATCGATGCCGCCAGCGGCTCCGGCACGCGCACCGAGGCGTTGATCACGAACATGGACCGGCCTCTCGGCATCGCCGCCGGCAACGCCAACGAGATCATCGAGTCGATCGAGACACTCCGCGGCCACGGGCCGAAGGACCTCTACGACGTGACGCGCGCGCAGGCCGTCCGTCTTCTCGTCCTTTCGGGGCGCTACGACGACAAGACCGCCGGGGCGGTGCTCGACGACGCGATCGCCTCCGGCGCCGCGCTCGAAAAGACGCGGGTGTGGATTGCCGCGCAGGGAGGCGACGCGTCGGTCGTCGACGACACGTCACGCTTCGCACAGCCACGCGAGACCGTCGAGGTTCGCGCTCCGCGCAGCGGCTTCATCTCCGCGATCGACACGTACCGCGCCGGGATGATCGCCGTGGACATGGGCGCCGGAAGGCGCAAGCAGGAAGACCAGATCGATTTCGCGGCCGGCATCATGTTCGACCGCAACTCGGGCGACGAAGTTCGTGCGGGTGACGTCATCGCGCGCGTTCAACTCGGCGCGCGGGGCGTCGAGTCGCGACCGTTCGACAAGGAGCTGCTCGACTGCATCAGCTTCGCGGACTCCGCGCCCGCTTCGATGCCGATGGTCCTCGAACACCTTACCTGACGCTGAATCGTCACAGGAAAGAACCCCCAATGACCAACACTACCCGCCAAGGCCGCGCCTTCGTCCTCGTCTGCGATTCTCTCGGCGTCGGTGAGCTCCCCGATGCGAAGGAGTGGGGCGACGAGGGCTCCGACACCCTCGGCCACGTCCTCGACCGCGAGCATCCCAGACTGCCTAACCTCGAGCGCCTGGGCCTCCTCCACACGCTCGCCACACCGCGATCGACGGTGAGCCCCGTCTCCGCGTGGGCGCGCATGGCCGAGATCTCCGCCGGCAAGGACACCACGACGGGACACTGGGAAATGATGGGGCTCGTCGTCCACGAGCCGTTCCGCACGTACCCCAACGGCTTCCCCGAGGAGCTCATCCGTGAGTTCGAGTCGCGAATCGGAAGGAAGACTCTCGGCAACAAGACCGCCTCGGGAACCGTCATTCTCGACGAGCTCGGCGAGCAGCACATGCGCACCGGCGCTCCGATCGTCTACACGTCCGCCGATTCGGTGTTCCAGGTCGCGGCGCACGAGGAGGTCATCCCGATCGAGGAGCAGTGGCGGATCTGCGAGATCGCGCGCGAGCTGATGCGGGGCGAGCACAACATCGGCCGGATCATCGCCCGGCCGTTCGTCGGGCCGGGCACGGGCCGCTTCACGCGCACCGCGAGGCGGAAGGATTTCTCGGTGCCGCCGACCGGGGAGACCGTCGTCGAGCGGGCGCACAAGGCCGGCCGCAAGGTCGCCGCAGTCGGCAAGATCGCCGACATCTTCGACCGCGTCGGCATCGACCTCGAGATCCGGAGCGAGTCGAACAGCGACGGTATGCTCAAGACGATCGAGCTCGCGCGCGAGGGCGACGCGAGCCTCGTCTTCACCAACCTCGTCGACTTCGACTCGAAGTACGGGCATCGCAATGACGCCTACGGTTACGCGAAGGCGCTCGAGAAGCTCGACGGGGAGATCCCCGCCCTGCTCGCGGCGATGCGCCCCGAGGATCTGCTCTTCATCAGCGCCGACCACGGCTGTGACCCGACCGACGTCTCGACCGACCACACGCGCGAGTACGTGCCGCTGATCATCGCGGGACACTCGGTCCGGCCCGGTTCTCTCGGGACGCGGACGAGCTTCGGCGACCTCGGCGTGACCGTGGCCGAATACCTCTCGATCGGAGTCGAGGGGTTCAACGGGAAAAGTGTGCTCTCGCAGGTGACGGGGCGATGAGCGAAGGAGGCGCGCGGCCGACGATCGCCGCGTACCGATTGATCGACGGTCGCGGGCCTGCGCTGCACGGCCCCGGTCGTCAGGAACAGCCTTTCGATGGAGGACTCATGAATACCGTCCGTTCGCTCGTTTTTCTCGTCGTGCTGGCCGCGCTGGCGCAGCCGGTTACAGCGCAGGTCAACGCTTTCCAGGCATGGGAAGACGCGAAAGTCATCCGCCGCGTCGCCACGGTCGCGGGCAAGGGGCTCCCCGAGGAGCTGCTCACCAAGATGGCGAACGGGGTGGTGGAGGAGCTGCGAGGCAAGCAGCCGGGCGGAACGTTCGTCTGGGCGTACTACACGCGCGACGAGGCCGGCAGGACGAGCGACGGGTTCGCGCTCAAGCCTCGCAAAGGCGAGGAGGCTCCGGGTCCGGTCGAGCTCCGCGGGACGATCGGCTACAAGGTGCGCCTCGCGGTTCCGTCGCGACGATATCTCGTCGCGCGCAATCGCGGCATCCAGCTCCAGCGGGCTCTGGTCGAGTACACGAACGAGGCAGGCGAGCGATCGACGCAGGAGTTCCCGCTGGACACGAGGCTGGAGCCGGGAAAGCACACCGACCTGGAACTGACCGGGATCGCCTGGAATCCGGTCGTGCGCGTCTGGGGCTGGTCGGACGAGCGCATCGGGAAGAACGCGACGCTGGAGATCCAGATCTTCCAGCCGAAGCTCGTCGACAACGCGAAGAGCCCGTACCTGCCCGCCGTGCAGAATGCGCTGGCACTGCCGAAGGCGATCGACCGCGAAGACACCGTCGAAGTGCGCAGGCTCTGCGACTCGATCGTCGCGACGATCGAGCGGGTGAGCCCCGAGGCAGCGGCGAGCGCGGCGTCAATGCTCTCGCAGTCGGCGACGGCGATCGACGTCACGCCGCCGAACGCCGGGAGGCGAAGCGACCCCGAGCTGAACCGCAGGCTGCAGGAGATCGAGGATCTGCTGAGCGGCACGGAGCTGGAACGTCGCGAGGGGATGGAGAAGCTGCGCCAGTTGGTGCGCTCGACGCGACCGTAACTCCCGAAACGCCCGAAATCCCTACAAATCCGGGCGAAATGGTGTATAATCGCGCTTGCCTGCGACTCCACCGCAGGAAACCCTGAAGTCTGGTGCCCGGTACGCGGGCGCCGTCTGACCCAATGCCGCCAGTGGGGAAAGTTGTCCCGGCGGAAGCTCAAGCAATGAACGGAGCAAGACAAACGCAAGTGACGGAAAGGGTTCCGGCCACGGAGCTCACTTCGCTCTCCTGCGCCTGATCGGGGTTCTGGTTTTTCAGCTTGCTGTCGAAGACTAACCCGCGAGAAGAGGGCGTGACGGGGTGGCGATCTCGCAGAATCGCAACGGAAGGAGTGCCTGTGTCTTTCAAAATCGGTGAAAAGGTCGTTTACCCCAACCATGGTGTGACTGTCGTCGAGAACATCGGCGAATCGAACATCAACGGCTCCAAGCACACGTTCCTGCACCTCCGCCTGCTGGCCAACGACTCCAAGCTCATGGTTCCGGTCGACAACTCCAACCGCATCGGCCTTCGCCCGCTCTACAAGCGGACTGAGATCAAGGGGCTCATGAGCCTGCTCGAGATCCGGGTCGGCTCCAAAGTCAGCGACTGGAAGGACCGCTACCGCGAGAACCTCGAGAAGATGAAGACCGGAAAGCTCGAGGACGTCGCCAGCGTGCTCAAGAACCTCAACCAGGTGTCCAAGCGCAAGAGCCTGTCGTTCCGCGAGAAGAAGATGTACGACCGGGCAAAGTACCTGCTCGTTTCCGAGATCGCGATCGTCAAAGGCATCACCGAGATCGACGCCGAGGGGCTCATCGAGAAATCGCTCGACAAGTCGCTCGCCCAGGACCACTAGAACCGGCCTGGCCGGCCCGTCCCAGAAGAGCCGCCCTCGGGCGGCTCTTTCGTTTTGCGTGGATTTCGCGGGTGGCGGTCGTAATTGAGAATTAAAGACTGAGAATTTAGATATGTGTTTAGGTAACTGTTTATAGCCAATAATTAAGGTTTCTATTTCAAGACTGGTTTAATCTTTCAATTCTCAATTATCAATTTTCGATTCGGCCGTCTGGGCCGTACAATCCACGCCATGTCGTCCCGTCGCCTGCCGGAGTGGATTCGCGAGAAGAAGCTGAACCTCAGCTCGCTTCACGAGGTCAAGTCGGTCATGCGCGCCCGCTCGCTGCACACGGTCTGCGAGGAGCTCGCCTGCCCGAACCGCACCGACTGCTTCTCCCGCGGCACGGCGACGTTCATGATCCTCGGCGACGTCTGCACGCGCGCTTGCGGATTCTGCAACTCGGCTACCGGCCTCCCGTCGAAGCCACCCTCGCCCGAGGAGCCCAGGGCTGTCGCCGAAACCGCCATGAAGATGGGGCTGCGGCACGTGGTCGTCACTTCGGTGAATCGCGACGACCTGCCCGACGGCGGCGCGCGGCACTTCGCCGAGACCATCGCGGCACTGCGGGAGTCGATGCCGGCGGCTGCGATCGAGGTTCTCACTCCCGACTTCAGGGGAGACGAGCGGGCGATCCGCACCGTTGCCGACGCAAGGCCCGACTACTTCAACCACAACGTCGAGACCGTTCCCCGGCTCTACCGTCACGTGCGCCCCGGAGCGCGATTCGAGCGATCGACCGCGCTGCTCTCGCTCGTCAAGCGGATCGACCCCGCGATCACGACGAAGTCCGGGCTGATGGTGGGATTCGGCGAGACGCGCGACGAGGTCGTCGAGGCGATGTCGCGCCTGCGTGAGGCCGGCTGCCAGATCCTGACCATCGGCCAGTACCTGCAACCGGGCAAGGACAAGCTCGAGGTCGTCGAGTACGTCCACCCCACCGTGTTCGAGGAGTACCGCGTCATCGGCGAGGAGTTCGGCTTCGATGCCGTCTTCTCTGGCCCCTTCGTCCGGTCGTCGTACATGGCCGACATCGTCGCGCATACGGCGCATAGGGCAGGTCAAAGGTCATAGGCCAAGCGCCAAGGCCAAAGGCCAAAGGTCAAAGGTCAAAGCAAGCAGCATGTGGCGCAGACACTCCTGTCTGCGCGTCGCCGAAGGCGACCGGTTGGTACGCGAGCCCCATGGCGGCGCATTGCGCCGCGCGCAGGCAGGAGTGCCTGCGCCACATCAGCACTCGACCACTCACCGACTGCTCTGGCCTTCGGCCTTTGGCCTTTGGCCTTTGGCCTAGAATGAATCCATGCCCCGCGAGCGCAAACCGCGCGAGATCGATCGCGAAGCGGAAGAGACCTCGGAGTTCCTCACGCGCTTCCTGCCGACCTACGTCGACTACCTGACGGTGGAGAAGGGGCTCGCGAAGAACTCGGTCGATTCCTACGCGCGCGACCTTCGGCACTTCGGCCACTGGCTGCAGGCCGCGGGCGTCGACGCGGGTGAGGTCACGCGGGTGCACCTGGTCCGCTACTTTCAGTCTCTCCGCTCCGCGGGCATCTCCGCGCGATCGGTGTCGCGCGCGCTCGCCGCGCTCCGCGGCTTCTTCCGGTTCGCCGTCACGGAGAAGTTCATCCCCTCCGATCCGACGGAAAACGTCGAGAACCCGAAGCTCTGGTCGACGCTCCCGAAAACGCTGGCGCCCGACGACGTCGAGGCGCTGCTCGCCGCACCCGACATGGCCTCGCCGTTAGGCGTTCGAGATCACGCGATGATCGAGCTGCTCTACGCCACGGGTCTGCGCGTGAGCGAGCTCGTCCGCGTCCGCGTCGACGAGCTCGTGCTCGACGCCGGTTTTCTCCGCACGATCGGCAAGGGCTCGAAGGAGCGCATCGTGCCGTTCGGCGAGACGGCGCGCGACGCGATCGTCCACTACATCGAAAAGGTGCGACCGCTCTTCGACAAGCACGGCGACCCGTCTCTCTTCCTCACCGTCCGGGGCCGGAGGATGACCCGGGAGATGTTCTGGAAGACGATCACGCGCCACGCCCGCAATGCCGGGATCAAGGCCCGGATCTCCCCGCACGTGCTCCGGCATTCGTTCGCGACCCACCTCCTCGAGAACGGCGCCGACCTCCGGAGCGTCCAGATGATGCTCGGCCACTCCGACATCTCGACGACGCAGATCTACACCCACATCTCCCGCGCCCGCCTGCAGAAGATCTACGAAACGTACCATCCTAGGGCGTGAGGCAGGTCAGAGGCCATAGGTCAAAGGTCATAGCAGGCGGAGACCTGTATGGACTGCGCACGCGCAGCTTGCGCCCTTCCTTGCGGAAGCGGAGCTTCCGCGCCCCCTCTTCCACACCCGCCGAAGCGGCGCATCGGCGAGGAAGGGCGAAAGCTTTGCTTTCGCACTCCACATGGGTCGCCCGCCCCACTGGATTACGAAACCTCTCGCCCGGGTTCTCGTCTCAACGAACGGATGCGACCCCTCCTCCTCGCCGCCCTGATTGCCGCCGCGCTCCCGCTGGGCGCGGAGATTGCCGTTTTCACGGATGGCCGGGCGCAAAAGATCACCGCGTACGAAGTCGACGGCGAACGCGTCCATCTCGTTCTGGACGGTGGCGCGCGCATGGACGTCGCGATCCTGCGCGTCGAGCGGATCGTCGACGACGAGATCGTCGAGGCCCCCGAGGAAGTGATCGCCGACCTGCCTTCCCTCTTCCCGAAACGCTCGTGGCGCTACGAGGAGAGCTCGACGCTGGCCGCCCCTCCCGGCTGGGAAGAGCTGATCCGCGACGCCGCGAAGACGCACGACGTCGACGCCGCGCTCGTCGCCGCGGTCATTCGCGCGGAGTCGAACTTCGATCCTCGCGCCGTCTCGCGCAAAGGGGCTCGAGGCGCCATGCAGCTGATGCCGGCCACGGCGTCCCGATTCGGCGTCGCGAACTCGTTCGACGTCGCGCAGAACATTCACGGCGGCACGCGCTACCTGCGGTGGCTGCTCGACCGTTTCGAGCGCGACCCCGAGCGCTCGGTCGCCGCGTACAACGCGGGCGAGGGCAACGTCGACAAGTACGACGGCGTTCCGCCGTTCCGCGAGACCGTCGAATACGTGAAACGGGTCGCGCGGCAGATCGAGCGCTCCGCGCCTGCGGCGCAGACGATCGCCAGCGGGAGCAGGTAGCCTCCGGGGTTGCCGGGCGGCCTACGAAACGACGGCTTCGCCCATGAGCTCGGCGCGGGTGTGCAGCGCCTCGAGTTGCTCGAAGCGGAGGATCATCACGGTGCGGTCGTCGTCGGCGCGCCGGTCGCCTGCGTGGCGGGCGACCGCGCGGAGGATCTCGTCCTGGATCTCGGCCGGCGAGTGGCCGACCATCGACTCGAGGATCTTCTCGAGCGCCTCGAAACCGAACGGCTCCTGGTCCTCGCTCTGCGCCTCGATGATCCCGTCGGAGAGGTAGACGAACGTGTCGCCTTCCTTGAGCTCGATCTCCGCGGTCTCGGTCTCGATGTCGGCCCGCACTCCGAGCGGAAGCGACGGCGCTTCGATCGCGAACGGCGGCTCCCCTTCGCGGAGAACGTATGGATAGATGTGCCCGGCGTTGGTGTGGCGCACGGCACGACGGTCGAGATCGAAGATCGTGAAGCCGAGGGTCATGAAGGCGCGCTTGTCGGTCGAGCGGAAGACCAGGTCGTTGAGTCGGCGGAAGAGCGCGGACTCCGCGCACCCTTCCTCGACGAGTGTCGTCATCGCGGCCTTGACCATCGCCATCACGAGCCCGGTGGAGAGGCCGTGGCCAGAGACGTCGCCGATGGCGACGGCGAGGCGGCCGCGGTCGAGCGAGAAGACGTCGTAGTAGTCGCCGCCGATCGCGGCGCTCGGCTCGAAGTGCGCGGCGAAGCTGACTCCCGCGAGGGTCGGACCACCCTTCGGAAGCAGGTTCCGCTGAATCGACGCGGCGATGTCGATCTCGCTCTGGAGGCGCTCCTGCTCGGCGACGCGATGAAGGAGCTTCGCGATCGACTCGGTCATGTGGTCGAACGACTGCGCCATCTCGCCGAGCTGGCTCTGCTTGTTCATCCGGATGCGGTAGCTGAAATCACCCCGCTCGACCGCCTTCGTACCTTTCTCGATCCGGTTGACGGCCCGCGTGATCGAGAAGATGAGCATTCCGGCGAACAGCGCTGCGAAGGCGTACATGACGAAGAGCGTCGAGCCGATGCCGATGATGACCCGGATGAGGATTCCCGAGTACTCCTGCCCGCCGAAGTAGGTGTCACGGAGGTTCGTGATCGGATTCACGATCAGCGTGACGACTCGCTTCTCTTCGTCGGTCGCCCCGCTGTCCCATTCGACGAGCGCGCCGCTCTGATCGATCCAGAAGATTGCCCATGACGGGAAGTGCTTGCCGAAGAACTCGTCGAAGCCCTCGTCGCCCTCCTTCGCGTGGAACTCCCGTCGCTCGCCGTTGACGTCGATGGTCGCGCCTCGGTGCGAGCCCGGCGAGTCGGAATCGTTGTCGTCCCACGTGACGAAGTTGGCGGAGAAGAACCCGGCTCGTGCCTGCACGTCGGCGCTCCAGGCCTGGTCGATCGGCATCACGAGGGTGATCGTCCTCGGTCTATTGTCGAGCACGTAAACGCGGGACGAGACGAAGATCGCCTCCTCGGAACGCGCGGCGATGCCGCTGAAGGACCGGTTGAGGAGCCAGTCGGGCGCCGCCGACTTTCCCTTCGCGGTGTCGTAGACCTCGACGCCGTCTCCTTCGCCCTTCGGCAGCCTCCCGCTGAGCGAGTACTCGAGGTTCCAGCGATCCATCCTCACGAGAGTCGCCTGCCGCTCACTCCTGACGGCCGCGCGGCTGAGCGCGCCGCCCATGAGATAGCCCATGACGAGTAGGAGCACCGCGAAGATCACGAACGGGAGCGCGCCGATGAAGAGGTAGCTGAGCAGCAGCCTGCGCCCCACGCGCCAGAAGAGCTTCCGGAGCAGGTACCGGAACACCAGCGCAAACCAGTAGATGGTGAGGGTGATGAGCGTGATCCAGGTCAGAACCTGCAGGAACTCGAGCCCCGGCAGATAACGCCCCGCACCGTCGAGGAGGCCGGAGACCTTCGACTCGACGATCACGGCCGCCACCGAGGCGAGCCAGATCAGCAGTAGGGACTTTCTCAGTTTCGACATCGCTCGATCGGATGCTCGGGGCGCCCACCGGCACAGGGAAGCTGAGGCTCAGCATACCCGCGGCGGAGACCGCTGTCAGCGTCCCGAAGGGTTATACGCGGAATGCCGTCGCGGGTTCCCGTTTTGGGACGAACTTCCGCGGTGCGGTACTAAGATAGGAACGCATGGGAATCTACGGCGAGCACGACAACCGGTTCCGCGAACGCCCTTCGGCGCTCGCCCTCGTCTCGATGAGCTTCTTCTCCACGATCGCCTGCGCGATGATCTCCAGCGGCGTGGTCTCGCTGCTTCGCGTGCTGACGACCCGCGAGACGCGGAGTGAGTTCCCCTTCCTCCTTTACTTCCCGTTCGCATCCGACCCTTTTCTCGGGCTTTATCCGCTCCGCGTCGACCAGTCGGTGCGCGCTGCCGGAATCGCGATCGCGATCCCGGCGATCGTC
Organism: Thermoanaerobaculia bacterium; assembly: GCA_023700825.1. Classification (GTDB taxonomy): domain Bacteria; phylum Acidobacteriota; class Thermoanaerobaculia; order Gp7-AA8; family Gp7-AA8; genus JACPDH01. The sequence continues at coordinate 12,249 of JAMPYE010000034.1, forward strand.
GCGCTCGTGCTGCTCTTCTTCTTCCCGACGACACAGAAGCTCGCCGGCCGGCTCTCGCTGCACACGTTCGTCTGCAGTCTCATCACCTTCGGCACGCTCGCGCCGATGGTCGACCGGAAACTGTTCGACGACTTCCGGCTCTACACGCGCCTCGACCTCAACCCTGCGCTCGGAATCGTCGTGGCGGGGGTGGTCGTGATGGCTGTCCTGCTCGTCCTCGTCGAGCGCCGCGCCGTGCGAGTTCTCGGCAACGTCGCCGACGTCGGCTCCCCGGGAAAACGTCTTTACCTCTGGCTGCTCCGGATCCCCCTGCCGTTCGCCGTCCTCGCCGCGCTCTGCAAACTCAACGGCTGGACGGACGGCGCGATCGCGTCGCTCGTCGTCATCGCAGCCACCTTCTTCGAGGCGATCTCCCACGTGCCCCGGTACCAGTTCGAGCGCCTGGGCAACGTGAGGATGAGGGAGGCCGCGGCGACCTGGCCGATCGTCACCGCAGTTCTGCTGTGCGGATCGGTCTGGCTCTTCGGCCTGGATTTGCTCCACTTCCCGCGACGCGCCGTCCGGATCGACGACGGCAAGCCCTCGATCGTGCGTCTCGACGCTCTTCAGGAATCGCAGAAGAAACAGTTCGAGCCGAAGATCGAGATGAACTGGAGCAAGGAGCGGAAATGAGGGGCTCCGCGTGGGGTACGCAAGCGAAGCTTGCGCTGTCAATTGTGGAAGCGCAGCTTCCGCGTTGCTTCCCCTGAGAAAACGGCGTCAGCGCTCTCGCCAGCACACCGGGTCGTTCCGCCGAAGCTTCGCTTCGGCGAGGAAGAGCGGAAGCTTCGCTTCCGCACTCTACATGGCTAGACCTCGCGAAGGGCGGTCGTGATCGGCAGTCTTGCCGCGCGCACGGCGGGGATGAGACCTCCCATCACGCCGGCAAACAGCGAGAGACCGAGGGCGAACATCACGACCTCGGGCGAGATCCGGAAGCTGAAGGCGACTTCCGAAAAGGTCTGGAAGTTCGTCGTGCCGGTCGAGATGCCGTTGATCGGCAGCGCGAGCAACAGCCCGACGAGCCCGCCGCTCAGCGAGATGAGCGACGACTCGATGACGACGGCGAGCAGGATCGAGCGCCGCCGGAAGCCGAGCGCGCGCAGCGTCGCGAGCTCCCGCTTGCGCGAGTCGACCGCGGAGAACATCGCGTTCATCGTCCCGAGCGCGGCGCCGATCACCATGAAGAAGGTCACGAAGCGGACGAGGATCTTGATCCCGATGAGCCCCGTGGTCTGCTCGTCGTAATAGACCTTCTCGGTCTTTACCTTGAGCTTCAGCCGGTTGTCGCTCTCGATGATCCGCTTGATCTCCGCCGCCGCCGCGACGCTCTCCGGCCGGACGATCACCGTCGACACCTGTTCGCGTTTCTGCGCGAGGCCGAGGTAGTCGGCATCGGCCCAGATCTCCGAGTCGAAACTCGTGCCCTGCGCGTCGAAGACACCGACGACCGTCCAGCTTCCCGTCCCGACCCGAAAGGTCTGCCCGAGCTCGATCCCCGCAAAGCGGCGCTGCGCCCGGCGCGAGACGATGACTTCGGCGACGCCGCGCCGGAACATTCTCCCCTCGACCAGACGGATGTGCGGCCGGATCGCGAACGCGGCCGGCGTCACCCCGCGGACGTTGACGTTCGAGCCCTTGGGATCGTCCTTCTTCGCGAGCTTGAAGAGGATGAGGACTTCGGGAGAGACGAGCGGCGCGCCCCCCTCCCCGGCCGCGATGCCCGGCAGCGCGCGGATGATCCGGAACTTGTCCTTGTCGACCCAGCTGGTCGCCTCGGTGAGCGCCCCCTCGCGCAGCACCATCAGGTTCTCGGCCGACCCCGAGGAAACGAGCGCGGTCTCCACTCCCGAGTAGAGCGCCATCATCGACACCATCACCGCGATGACGATGCCGATCCCGAAGATCGTCATCGCATTCGACATCTTGCGAGCGGCGAGGTTGCCGAAGTTGTATTTGAGCGGGAGCGCCATTATTCGGCTCCGTTCACGTGGCACGAGGCGAGAGGCGAAAGGCGAGAGGCGAGAAGCAGGCTGCCTTCGGTCGTCGTCGAGCTCCGGAGCGACCGTGTTCCGCTTGGGTTAGGCCTGCTCATCTCCTTTCGCCTCTCGCCTTTCGCCTGCATCAAACCACCTTCCTCAACCCATCAACCACCGACAAATTTGCCGAGCGGAGCGCGGGGATGCCGCCGGCGATGAGGCCGACGAGGACGGCGGTGATCATGCAGATCGCGAAGGTCTGGTCGTTGACGTGGAAGTTGAGGAGGAAGCCCTGGGTCAGCGCGGTGAGGTCGTCGCTCGTCGCCGCGTAGAGCAGTCGCGCGCCGCCCGTCCCGGCGAGCCCGCCGATCAGCGAGAGCATGAGGAACTCGGTCAGCATCAGGCCGAGGATTCCGTTCCGCGTGAAGCCGAGCGCCTTGAGCACGGCGATCTCGGTCACCCGCTCGCGCGCCGACATGCTCATCGTGATCGCCGCGAGCAGCACGACCATGAAGATCGCGCACGCGCTGACGCTCGTGAAGAGCAGCTTCACGTTGCCGATCATCGAGATGAACTGCTGCTGAAACTCCTTCTCCGTGAAGGTCTCGGTCGGGAAATCGGAGTTCTCGAACGTCTTGTCGATCGCGTCGGCAACGGTCGCCATGTCCTCGGCGCTCTTCGCCTTCACCCAGTACATCCCCGCCCGATCGAGCTGCAGTTGCTCGTTGAAGTAGTCGAACCGGAAGAAGAGCGACGAGGTGTCGACCTTGTGCTCGTAGATCGCGCGGATCGTCAACTCGGGATCCATCGGGAAGATCGTCCCCTTGAGCGTGACCCGGTCGCCGATCTTCCAGCCGAAGCGCCGCGCGAGCTCCGGGCCGATCACGGCTCCCTGGCGGTCGAGCTTGAACGCGTGCAGCTGGTCGTGAGGGATCGCGTAATCGTCCCAGACCGTCTCCATTTTGTCGTGGTCGATCGCGAAGTTCGCGAAGAAGTTCTTCTGATCCTGGTAGTAGGCGGCGACCCAGGTCATCTTGGCGACGTCCTCGACTCCTTCGATCCGGCGGATCTTCTCCTCGTGAGCCAGCGGCAGGAGCACGCCGAGGGAAATCGAAGACTGGATGCCGAGGCGGTTCTGTCCCGCGCCGGAGTTCTCCGCCTGCTCGAAGTTCGCCAGGATCGACAGCAGCGTCGCGACGAAGAAGAAGATCGACGCCATCAGGAAGATCGTCAGCGTCACGCGCAGACGGTTCCTGAAGAGGTTCTTCACGATGAGCGGCAGGAATCGCATCGATCGTCTCCTACTGTCCCGGCGGATGCGGGTGATGGTGTGCGAGCAGCTCGGGCTGCTCGGCGAGCACGCCCTTGTCGAGGTGCAGCGTGCTGCGCGCGCGCGCCGCGGCCTTCGGGTCGTGCGTGACCATGACGATCGTCTTTCCGAACTCGTCGTTGAGCCGCCCGAGAAGTTGCAGGATCTCTTCGGCGCTCTTCGCGTCGAGGTCGCCGGTCGGCTCGTCGGCGACCAGGAGCGAAGGGTCGGTCACGATCGCGCGCGCGATCGCGACGCGCTGCTCCTGCCCGCCCGAGAGCTGGCGCGGGTAGTGGTCCATCCGGTCGGCGAGCCCGACGACGCTCAGCGCCGCTTCGACGTGCTTCCGCCGCTGCCGCTTCGTCAGTCTCGTGAGGAGCAGCGGCAGCTCCACGTTGTCGA
>JAMPYE010000562.1 GCA_023700825.1 Thermoanaerobaculia bacterium
GCTCTTCCGATCTGAACTCGGGCCGCAGCTTCACCGGATCGCCCGGCCGGCTCGTCGCGAGATGGTGCGGAAGGGTCTGCGCGCGGTCGACCATCCAGTCGAAGCGCCGGTTGCCGGTGAGTTGCAACTTCGTCGCGGCCGCGAGGAGCTCGGCACGAATGCGCCGGTAGTTCTCCGCCTTCTCCTCTGGCTCAGCGACCTTCGCGACCGCCAGCCCGATCCCCTCGTGGCAGAACGCGCAAGGGGTGTCGGGAAGGACTCCGATCATGGCGACCGTCGGCCGGACCACCCCGTGGTTCTCGTGACAGGAAACGCATTCGCTGAAGTGCGCCATGCGGATCGCCGCGCGCTTGTCGTCATGGCACGAGCTGCACTCCGAGCCGGCCATCATGTCGTTGTGCTGCTCCCACTGATCGTGCTTGACGCTCTTGCGGAAGAGCTCTGCCTCGCGCGCGTGGCACTGGCCGCAGACGAAGCTGACCGAGGCGACGCCCGGCGGCGTGGCCCCGTGGTTCCCGTGACAGTCGTTGCAGGTCGGGGCCGAAAGGTCGCCGTGGTCGAGCAGCGCGCTCGCATGAACGCTCACCCGCCAGCGCGCGTACTGGTCGGTCGGCAGCGGCCGGCCGGCCGCGTCGGAGTACGCCGCCATCAACTTCGCATCCGAATGACAGCGGCTGCAGGTCTCGGCGACCTTCGTCGCATGGACGGGACTCTCCGACTGGTTTCGGCGGCGGATGTCGTGGACCGAGTGGCAGTCGATGCAGGTCGCGACGTTCGTGTCGCCAGCCTTCAGGCGCAGGCCGTGCTGGCTCGACCAGTACTCGGTCACCTGATCGACGCGAGCCGCCGGGTTGAACCGCTTCATGAACTCCGCGGACGAATGGCACCGGCCGCAGAAGTCGGGGATCGCGGTCCGCTCCGGCGATCCGCGATACGGGTTCGGCTTGAACGAGGAGTCCATCGCGGCGGCCATGTCCTCGCCGAGCTTCGGGTCGGGATTGCCGCCGTGGCAGTCATGGCATCCGAGACCGACCTCCGCGTGGACGTCCTTCGCGAACGCCGCGACCTTCGCCTGCGCCTTCGCGTCGAACATCTCCCCGCGGTGGCAGGTGACGCAGGAGCTCGCGGGCGCCGCGGCGGAGGAGGTCGCAGCCGCGGCCAACGCGCAGAATGCGACCACCAGGTTGCGCGCTCCGTCGCCGGTCCGCGGCCCGCGCGTGATGAAGGCGAGCACGAGCAGCAGCACCGCGCTGAGGAGGACGAAGTAGAGCGGCATCAGCGAGGCGTAGCCCCAGCACGTCATCGCGACGATGAAAAGGATCGCGACGATGCCTGCGATGGTCCAGCCGGGGCTGCGGCCGTTGCGCGCGGCCCCGCGGTCGAGGAACGGCACGAGGACGAGCACGAGTCCTCCGAGGCCGAACGCGAGCAGCGGGATCGCCTCGTACTCGATGCCGAAGATCTCGCCGCCTGGCACCAGCTTCAGCGTCTGGAACATGAAGACGAAGTACCACTCGGGGCGGATGTCCTCGTACGCGGGGGCGAAGAGGTCCGCCTTCTCGCCGAGCTCCCACGGCATGAACGCCGCGAGCGCCGCGAGGACGCCGAGGGCGAAGATCCAGCCGGTCAGGTCGCGCAGGGCGAAGTGCGGGAAGAACTTCATCGGAGGCCGCTTCTTCGCCTCGTCTTCGGCGACCGGCGGGACGCTCATCCCCTTGGTCTGCACCAGCACGAGGTGGATCGCGAGCAGGGCGATCGTCATCGCCGGCAGGATCGCCACGTGCCATCCGTAGAAGCGGGAGAGCGTCGCACCGGTCACCCGGTCGCCCCCGCGCAGGAAGCGGACGCTCCACTCGCCGATGAACGGCACGGCGCCGGCGACGTCGGTCCCGACCTTCGTCGCGAAGAACGCGAGCTGGTTCCAGGGGAGCAGGTAGCCGGAGAAACCGAATCCCATGATGAGGAAGAGGAGGAGGACGCCGGTGACCCAGGTCGCCTCGCGGGGCGGGCGGTACGCCTTCATGAAGAAGACGCTGATCAGGTGGACCGAGGCGAAGAAGACCATCAGGTTGGCCGACCACGAATGGATGGAGCGGATCAGCCAGCCGAACGGGACGGCGGTCATGATGAACTCGACCGACTCGAATGCCTCGTCGGCGCCGGGGCGGTAGTAGAGCATCAGGAGCACGCCGGTGAAGACCTGGACGAAGAGGAAGAACAGCGTCATGCCGCCGAGGTAGTAGAAGACGCTGTAGCGGTGGATCGGCACCGTCTTGTGCATCGCGAAGTCGCGGATCTTCGAGGTGCCGAAACGGTCATCGAGCCAGGCGGAGACGCGCGTCGCGGTTTCGCTCATCACTTCACGCTTTCGAGACCACGATCGTCGCCGGATCGGAGCCCTTCTCCACGAGGTTGACCTTGTACGGGGTGAGCGGTTTCGGGGGGGGACCGGCGACGTTCCTGCCCTGAAGGTCGTAAGCGCCGCCGTGGCAGTTGCACCAGAGGCGGTTCTCTTCCTTCTGGAACCCGACGATGCAGTCGAGATGGGTGCAGGTGGCCGAGTAGGCGACGAACAGCTCGTCGGCGCCGCGGACGACGATAACCGGCTCGGCACCGAAGCGGACGATCTTGAACGCCTTCTCCCGGAACTCGACGTCGTTGACCGTCCCGGCCTCGACCTGGTCGGTGTTCGCCTCCGCAAGCCGCGGCGGGGTGACGTAACGCATCACCGGGTAGAGCACCGACCCGACGAGCGCGCCGAACGACGTCCCGAGGAACCAGTTCAGCACGCGGCGGCGATCGACGCCGGGGGCGGGCGCAACACGAGTCTCACCCTGTCCATCCATGACGGATTCTCCTCTCCGGAAACGCGTCTATTTCTTCGCGAAGGAGCGGACGTGGGCCACGAGGGCCTTCAGGTCGGGGTCGGGCAGCTTGCCGCCGTAGGCCGGCATCTTCCCTTTTCCTTTGGTGAGGGCTTCGAGGAGCACGGCGTCGGACTGCTGCTGGACTTTGGGGGAGCCGAGGGGTGCGAGGGTGAGTTTCTTTCCCATCGGCGTGTTCCCGCTTCCATCAACTCCGTGACACGCAGCACATTTGCTTTTGAAGGTTGCGGCGGCGTCCGAGGCGAAGGTGGGGGCGATCGATCCGAGGATCAGGAACAGCACGGCGGCAACGGCGGTGAGGCGGAAACGGGCCATGTCGAATCTCCTATCGGTCGACGGGTGGTGGATCTGAACCGCACCGTTCGCCGGGCGAACGGCTGATCTGGACCGGATGCCGGGAGACTTGCGAAAGACCGTTTACTGCGCC
>JAMPYE010000563.1 GCA_023700825.1 Thermoanaerobaculia bacterium
AACTCGCGCGGCCCGTTCATGTCTAACGCAATTCGTCTAACAACTAACAACTAACAACTACCAGCTAGCAACTAACAACCCCCGACCTCACTCCTCCACCTTTTCCCGATGCGCGTCCCACCAGAGGCCGGCGCAGAGGAGCATGAACGCGAGGAGCCCCAGCCAGTTGTGCCACGACTCGAGCCAGGGGCCGGCGATCTTCGTCAGGTCGGGGACGATCGTTCTTCCGGTGGAATCCTCGATGAATCGAAGCAGCGCGGAGAAGACGCCTACCAGAGCGCCTCCCGCGATGAAGCCCGAGGCGATGAGGGTTCCCTTCTCGTGCCGCGCCTTGCTCAGCATCTCGTCCTTCGACGAGTGCTGGACGAACCATGCGATCGCCGCGCCGAGCAGGAGAGGCGAGTTCAGGTCCATCGGCAGGTACATTCCCATCGCGAACGCGAGCGCGGAGACGCCGCACATCGCCACGACGACGGCGAATACCGCGCCCAGAGCGTAGAGGAACCAGGGAGCTCCGGCGTCGCCCATCACCCCGCGCAGCACGGCGGCCATCGCATTCGGCTGCGGCGCAGGCAGGGCGTGTGGATGGTCGGGCCCCGGGGAGAATCCGTAGACACGCGACATCAGCAGGATGACTGCCGTCGTCGCGAACGAGGCCGCGACCGCGCCGACGATGTTGCTGATCTCGATCTGGCGCGGCGTGGCGCCGAGCCAGTAGCCGATCTTGTACTGCGTCACGAGCGAGCCCGCCATCGACAGCGCCGTGCAGACGACGCCGCCGACGAGGAGCACCTGCAGCATCCCCGACTCGCCCTTCAGGCCCATTGCCGACAGGGCGATGGCCGTGATGATCAGGGTCGTCAGAGTCATGCCGGAGATTGGCGTGATCGAGATCATCGCAATCGCCCACGCCGAAACCGCCGCGAACAGGAAGGCGATCAGCAGCGTCATCAGCATCGAAATTCCGGCGAGGCCCGTCGCCCCCTCCGTGCCCGCGAGCACCGAGAAGCGGAAGTAGGCGAAGATCGCGACTGCGAGCACGGCGATGCCGACGAGATTGACCGACATCGGCAGCGCGTGGTCGGTGCGCACCGTCGCTTCCTCCACGTCCTTGTTTCGCACGAGGCGCACGAGCTCGCCCATCGCCTGCCGTGTCGCCTGAACGATCACCGGCGACATACGGAGGATCGAAAGGATGCCTGCCGCGAAGATCCCGCCGATGCCGATCGGCCTTACGTAGTCGAAGAAGATGTCCTCGGCCGCCATCTGTGCGAGCGGCACCGCGCCCGCCGAGATCGGCACGGTCATGAACTGGCCGAGGTGCGCGAAGAGCGGCACGAGCACGAGGTAGGAAACGAGGGAGCCCGCGAGAATGATGGCCGCATATTCGACGCCCATGATGTAGCCGAGGCCGAGCACGGCAGCCGAGGTGTTCATCGCGAAGACGGCCTTGTACTTGTCGCTGAAGCCGCGGATCGCCTCGATCGAGTTGGTGGAGAAGGTTTCCGCCCAGGCGCGCATCGACGGTCCGACGAAATCGAAGATCGCCGCGGTGATCGCGCTGTAGGTGAGCACGATCGCGCTCTTGCCGCCGCGCTTGCCCGCCATGAGGATCTCGGTCGTCGCGCGTGCTTCGGGGTAAGGGAGCTTGCCGTGCAGGTCGCGCACGAAGTAGCGGCGGAATGGCGCGAGGAAGAAGACGCCGAGGATCGCGCCGAGCAGGGGGACGAGGAAGATCTGGAAGAACGACGAGCGCCCTTCGAGCCCGAGGATGTAGATCGCGGGCATCGTGAAGACCGACCCGCCGGCGACGATTCCGGAAGTGGCGCCGATCGCGAGGACGTTCACGTTCTCGAGAAGCGTCGACGCGCGCGACTTCATGAACTTGACGGCGAAGACCGAGAAGCCGACCGCGAGGATCGAGATCGGGATTGCCGACTCGATGCCCTGGCCGAGCTTGAGCGCGATGTAGGTCGCGGCCGCGGAGAAGATCAGCGACCAGAAGAAGCCCTGCGCGATCGACCGCGGCGTCACTTCGGGCGGGGCCTGGTCGGGAGGGATGACCGGCACGTACGTCTCGCCCGGCGCGAGCTCCGTGAAGGCGTTCGCCGGCAGCTTGACGTCGGCGTCGTTGACGGGCTGTTCGCTCACGCCTTCACCTCGTCAGCGGCGTATTTGTCGATGATCGACTCGATGACGCGGCGGGAGAGGCTGTGGTATCCCTCGCGGCCCGCGGCGTAGATCTCCTTTGCGAGCGCGCGCGTTCGCGGGTGCTTGCCGAGCGCGTTGTAGAGCGGGCGCAGGTACTTCATGCGGCCGACGGTGAGGAGTACCTCGCGCGCCCGGGCAAACGCGGGCTCGTAGTCGGAGGCGACCGCGATCGAGAGCCACTCGACGAGGATCTCGTAGTTGCCGCGCCCGTTGAGCTGGAAGCTCGCGTCGAGCCAGCGAAGCGAATCGTGGTCGAGCTCGCGCGGGAGGTGCTGGAGGTAAACGAGAAGCTCGTCGGTCGCCCAGTCGGAGATCTGCGCGTCGTTCGGCTTCACTCCGTCGGCCCAGCTTTTTGCGAGCGCGGTGAGCTCGTCGAGCTTCGCCGAGCGGAAGACCGGAGCGTTCTTCGGCATGCCGGTCTCGTAGAGCCACTCCTTCCAGAGCACCTTGTCCGCGACGCCCGGGAGCTCACCTTCGAGGAACCCGATGAACTCCTCCGAGGTGATCGACTGGAAGCGGAACTTCTTCATGTAGGCGGCGAGGAAGAGGTCGAAGCGCGCGCGGCCGACTTCACGCTCGATCACGTTCACGAAGCGGGCCCCCTTCTCGTACGGAATCGAGGAAAACGCCTCGTCGGGGTCGATTCCCTTGAGGTCGGTGCGCAGCTTCGTGAGCGGCGAGCCCTCGCCGAAGCGCGCGACGGAGTCGTCGAGCGCCTTCTGTCCGATCGCCCAGCCGAGGATGCAGCGCTCTTCGCCGTGCAGAGCCTCGAGGATGCGGCGCTCGGCCCAGGTCGTGAAGCCCTCATTGAGCCAGAAGTGCTCGTTCGTCGCGTTGGTGACGAGGTTGCCGGTCCAGGAGTGGGCGAGCTCGTGCGCGACGACGTCGACGAGCGAGCGGTCGCCCGCGATCACCGTCGGCGTGAGGAAGGTCATGCGCGGGTTCTCCATGCCACCGTACGGGAAGGCGGGAGGGAGAACGATCATGTCGTAGCGGTCCCAGTCGTACGGGCCGAAGAGTCCCTCGGCCGTGACGATCATCTGTTCGACCTCTTCGAACTCCCACGCGGCCTTCGCGACCATCTCGGGCTC
>JAMPYE010000564.1 GCA_023700825.1 Thermoanaerobaculia bacterium
AGAAACTCGAACAACTCGCGGCGGGCCTTCGCGAGAAGGAACAGCTCGACGCCGAGGCGAGACGGGTGCTCGTGCATGAGCTGAAGACGCCGCTCACCTCCATCCGCGGTATGAGCCAGTTGCTTGCTGAGTTCGACCTGGATGAAGCGGAACAGAAGGAGTTCACCGGAATGGTCCGGGAGGAATCCGACCGCCTGGCGACGATGATCGAGCGACTCCTCGACCTCGAACGACTCTCGTTGCGGTCGTTCGACGAGAACGCGACATCGGTCGATCTCGGCCGCCTGGCAATCGAGAGGATCAAGTTTGTGGCGGCGGGAAGCGGTCGCGTGATCGAGTCTACTGTCGAGCCGGGCGCCGTTCGCGGTGACGACCTGTTGCTCGGACGGGTCCTCGACAATCTTCTGACCAACGCCTTGAAGTTCTCGCCCGACGATTCGCCCGTTCGGGTTCGCGTCGCCAGCGCAGGCGATCAGGTCACGATCGAGATCGAAGATGAAGGCCCCGGAGTCGAAGAGTCGGAGCGCGATCAGATCTTCAAGCGATTCGCGCGAGGCTCGGCCTCACACGGCAAGTCGGGACTGGGTCTTGGACTTGCGCTGGTGGCGGAGGTCGTCGCCTGGCACAGGGGGCATGTGAGCATCCACGCCGGGTCAACGGGAGGGGCGGTGTTTCGAATCGTTCTGCCGGCCGCGACATTGATGAAGGAGGCTGTATGACCCGTCGCGCGCTCGTCGTCGATGATGACCCCGCGATCCGTGCGCTGGTCAGTACGACACTCCGGAAAGTCGGCTTCGCCGTCGACGTGGCGGAGAGTGCCGAATCGGCCTGGGCTTCATTCGAACGACAACGGCCTGACATCGTCGTCTCCGACATCTATATGGGAGTGACGACCGGGCTTTCACTGCTCGAGAACATCGCGCACGTCAAGCCGCGCGTTCCCGTCATCCTGATGACTGCACGCGGGTCGGTGGAGTCCGCGGCTGCCGCCCAACGATTCGGCGCATTCGACTACCTCGCGAAGCCATTCGATCTGTCGACACTGCTCGAGCGCGTGAATGCTGCGCTGCGACCCGAGCCAATCGTCGAGGATTCGCCGATCGACGTTCCGCGCAGTTCGATGATCGGCGCACATCCCTCGATGGTCGAGGTCTATAAGGCGATCGCCAAGGTGGCTCCGCTCGACGTACCGGTGCTCATCCTTGGCGAGACCGGCACTGGAAAGGAGCTCGTGGCACGTGCCATCCACGAGCACGGCCCGCGCTCGACGGCACCGTTCGTCGCGGTCAACTGCGGCGCGATTCCCGACACGCTGCTCGAGAGCGAGCTCTTCGGTTTCGTCAAGGGAGCCTTCACCGATGCGCGGCGTGATCGCGCCGGGGCGTTCGTGAGCGCGAACGGCGGGACGGTGTTTCTCGACGAGATCGGCGACGTTGCGCTCTCCTCGCAGGTGAAGCTTCTTCGTTTTCTGCAGGATCGCAGCGTTAGGCCCCTCGGTTCGGACCGGACCGAGACGGTTGACGTCAGAATCGTCGCCGCAACCAATCAACCGCTTCCTCAACTCGCGGCCGAGGACCGGTTCCGACGCGATCTCTACTACAGGCTTGCCGCCTGGGAGATCTGCATTCCTCCGCTCCGCGACCGCCGATCGGACATCGAACTTTTGACGGAGGCATTCCGGCTTCGCGCGTGCGACGAGATGAGAATCTCGTGCGGTCCGGCGTCTCGTGCGCTACTCGATGTCTTGATGGCACACGACTGGCCTGGAAACGTGAGGGAGTTGGAGCAGGTCGTCAGGCGCCTGCTCATTCAGAACGGAGGACTCGGCGACGATCGCGCGGCAGCGCGACTGCTCGCCGGGAGCGTTCCTCGCGGTCCCGTTCCCTCTGCACACTCGGAAGAACGTCGCCGCGACGGAGGGACGCCGGCGGACGAAAACGCGGGACTCCAACCACTTGAAACCGTCGAGCGCACACACATTCGGGCGGTTCTGGAGGCGGCGGGTGGTAACCGCACCCGCGCTGCCGAGATCCTCGGTATCGACCGCCGAACGCTGGCAAGGAAATTGAAACAGAGTGGACTCGAAGGCCTCGTCGATGACGACGATGGTAACCCGGAGGAACAAGCGTGAAAGGCATCGGAACGATTCTCGCGGTGATGTTGCTGACCGGTACCGCCCAGGCGCAGGAACCGCTCCGCTACGACTTCGAGTCGCTGCGCGGCAAGGTGACCGTCTCTTCCGAAGGCTTGCAAAGCGTCGCCCGGCAAGGTGACGCCGCGCGAGGCGGTGACCGTGTCATGACGAATTGGCGCGGGCGCGCGGTCGTGGCTGTCGCCGAGCGTGGCAGTCGGTTCGAGATCTTTGCCTCAACCCGCGTCAAGCTCGCAACGGACGAGCCCGGCGTGCTCGTCGAGCTCGAGCGCGGCAGGCTGAAGGCATGGTTCGACAAGCTCACGGACGTGCCGATCGAGCGATTCATCAAGACGCCGGGGGCGATTCTCGCTGTGCGTGGCACGCGCTACGGCGTCGAGGTCGACGGTGGCGGCGAGACGGTCCTGAACGTGTTCGAGGGAATCGTCGAAGTGCGTCAACTCGGGCCGCAGGCCGCGCCTCCCCTTTTCGTACGCGCGGGCGAAAGCTGTGCGATCAACCACGGCTCGGCGCCACTGGTCGGGCCGATGCATCGAAGCGAGTCGGACTGGGATCACGGACGCTCGATGAGCGGCGGAGGGCATCCCGGAATGAGTGGGGACGGAATGGCTCCCGGAATGCGGGACGGCGGTATGCGCGACGGTGGAATGAGCGGGCCTAGCTCCACCGGGCACGGCGGCTCCGGCGGCTCCACGCACCATGGAGGCGAGTGAGGCAGAAATGCCAGGCCTGCGCGACGGAATAGCTCTCCCTTCGCGGCGGGAATGTCCAACGCCCCCCGGTTTTCCTCCGATTCGGCAGGCATGAGTCTTGAACTTGCGACCTGTGCCGAGGGAAATCCTCGGCGAAAGGAAGAAAGACAATGAAAGCGATCAACAGACTTGCAATTGTGGCGGTGATGCTGCTGACGGCGGCGACCGCAAGCGCCCAGAGAGAGCACGGCCCGGTGGGCGGGACGATGTCCGGTGGCGGAATGGGCGGCGACATGATGGACGATGGCATGGGCGGAATGTCCCTGCTCGTCGCGCCGAACGGTACAGTCATCACGAGCAGCGTCACGCTGAATTCGACGACTAACGTCTATTCGACGAGTGTCGTCGCCCTGAACTCGACCGGCTCGGTCGCGTGGCGTTGGGTCG
>JAMPYE010000565.1 GCA_023700825.1 Thermoanaerobaculia bacterium
TCCGAACCAATCCTCGAAGAACTCGAAGGCGTCCTTCGCCACGCCCAGCGAGTACCGGCCCAGCGCGACTTTTCCGGGCTGCGCGCAGAGGCGGATGGGCGTGCCTCCGACGCGGTCGGAAAGGCAATCGAAATCGCCGATCGCCAGCGCGACCATGTACGTCGAGATCGGTGGCGTCTTCTCGAACCGCATCCGCTTCGTGCCCGGCACGGCCCCGGGCAGCGTCGAGACGATGCGCGTGTTCGAGATCACACTGAGATGCGCGTCGACCGTGACGTTCAAGTCGAACTGCGCCTTGAACGACGGCTCGTCGAAGCAGGCGAAGAATCGTCGCGCGTCGGCAGGCTGCAGCTGCGTGACGGCATACCGTCCCGAAGGCGTCTCGCTGAGATACAGCCCGCGAAGCTTCCGCCCGAGCCGCCCGCGCACCGAGAGGCGGATCTCGGCCTCGCCCGCCGGGAGTGGGCGGTCGAGCTCGAGCGTCAGCGTCTGGCTCTTCGCGTCGACGACGACGTCGACGCCGTGCCTGCCGTCGCGGCCCCGCACCGACGCCTTCTCGATCTCGAGCTCCGCGGCGTGAAGCGTGATCCGTGAGACCGGCTCGCCGACGCGCACGCGGATCAGCTCGTCGACCGCGAACACCTCCCGGAGAAGGTCGGGTCGCACGTCGAGCCTGTACTCGAACGGCACGACCTCCAATCCGAGACGCGGCGCGGCATCCGCCGCCGGCGCGCCGAGCGCCAGGGCGAGAAGCAATGCGAGACGATTCATCGACGGGGCCACGAACATCCCAATGCGACTGTACGAAATCGCGAAGGCCCATCGTGTCACGCCTCCGTGAAAAGGCGCGTGATCGGCGTCTCACGTGCCCCGGATCATCGACTCTGGTGAGGCTCGACCATTAGACTTCCCGGCCGTGACACGCCCGTTACTTCTCCTTTCGGCCCTCCTCCTGGTCGCCGCCCATCTCCACGCGCTCGAAGGGCGCGTCGTACGCGGGGAGAACGCGCCCGTCGCCGGAGTGGTGGTGTCGATCGCCGGCGAAGGCCGCTCGGTGAGAACCGGCGCCGACGGACGCTTTTCGATCGATCCCGAGCCGAGGTATCCGGCGCGCGTCGTGGTCACCTCGGCCGATGGCACGACCCGCGTGATCGACTTCGCCGAGCCGCCCGATGCCTCCGTCGAGATCCTCCTCGGCGAGGTCGTCGCCGAGATGATCACCGTCAGCAGCGCGAGCACGCCGCACATCGAAGCGCCGCCGGGCGCCGCCACCGACACGCTCTCGTCCGACGAGCTCGCGACGCTCGCACCCGTACATGTCGCCGACGCCGTGCTCTCGATTCCCGGCGTCGCCGCGTCCGACGGCGGCCCTTCGAGCGTTCCCTCCGTCCGCGGTCTCGCTCGCGGCCGGACGCTCCTCCTGCTCGACGACGCTCGCATCGCGACCGAGCGACGAGCCGGCTCGTCGGCCTCGTTCGTGAACCCGTTCACGCTCGCCGCCGTCGAGGTCGCGCGCGGTCCCGGCTCCGTCGCCTACGGCTCCGACGCCCTCGGTGGAGTGATTCATCTGCGCACCCGCGAACCTTCTCCCGGAGATCCAGCCATCCGCTTCGAGAGCGGGACGCTTTTCGGCGGCGAAGAGACCGACTCCCTCGGCGCCGAAGTCACCGTCGACGCGAGCGCCACGAGCTTTCTCGCTTCGGCTTACGGGCGCCGCGGTGCAGACGGCGAAGACGGTGACGGCAACTCGATCGAGAACTCGTCGTTTCGCGACCACGGGCTCGCCCTGCGCGCGTCGAGAATCGGCGATTTCGGCATGCTCACCGCCGGCGTCGGCTTCGATCGCGGACGCGATCTCGAGCGTCCCGCGCCGCCCGGCGATCCGGCACGAACGTCGTACCCGATCGAGGACTCGGATCGGCTGAGCGCGTCGCTCGACCTGCCGGGCGCGGCGGGATGGTCGGCGATCCGCCTCAACGGCTCGGCCAGCCGCTACCGTCAGACGCTCGATCGCAGCACGCCCCGTGCCGGAGGCGGCTCGTCCGTCTCGTCGAGCGACAACGAGTCGTGGGACGCCGCCCTGCGCGCAGGCGCGGAGCGGCCGCTCGGCTCGGGGAGATTCGAGGCAGGGATCGACGCGAGCGCGAGGCTCGGCCTCGAATCACTCCTCGAGGATCGCGTGGTCGCCACGGACGGAACGGTCCTCGACTCCAGCACCTCCGTCGCGATCGAGAGCGCCGACCGGATCGACGGCGGTCTCTTCGTGCTCGTCGAGCAGCCGCTCAGCGCGCGTTCGTGGCTGTCGGCAGGCGTGCGCGCCGACACGATCTCGTCGAAGAACCAGGGAGGCTGGTTCGGCGACCGCTCCGATCGCGACTCCGCGATCAGCGGGCACGCCGCGTTCTCCTCGCGCATCGGCGACTCGGCACTCGCGACGCTGCAGGTCGCGCGCGGCTTCCGGGCGCCGACCCTCTCGGACCGCTACTACCGCGGCCCCACCGGCCGCGGCTTCGTCACGGGCAATCCGCTCCTCGAGCCCGAGACCTCGCTGCAATTCGACGCCTCGGCGCGATGGCAGCGCGGCGCCTCGTCACTCGCCGTCTTCGCCTATCTCTATCGGATCGACGATCTGATCGAGCGCTATCGCGCCGGCGACGACTTCGCCTTCAGGAATCGCGGCGAGGCGGAGATCCGGGGGCTCGAGATCGAAGCCGAGGCGCCGATCTCGCAACATCTGTCCGCGCGCGTCTCCGGAGCGTACGCACGCGGCGAATCGCGCGACGCCGGCGAGGAGCCGCTCGACGACATCGCGCCGCCGAACGCGCGCGCCGAGCTTCGCTGGAGGCGCGGAGCCACCGCGATGTCCGGCTCGCTCTCGTGGTTCAAGGACGACACGCGACCCGGCCCGTCCGAGATCGAGCGCGAAGGCTGGCTCTCGCTCGACCTCTCCTTCTCGCGGCAGCTGACCGGCTCGCTCGAGCTCCGGCTCAACGCCGCGAACCTCACCGACGAGACGCGCTACGCCTCGTCCGACGCGATCTCGGCGCTCTCGCCAGGCCGCACGCTCGGCATCACGCTCGCCGGACGCTTCGCGCGCTGACGCGCAAGAGTAGATGCCCCATGTGGCGCAGGCACTCCTGCCTGCGCGTCGCCGAAGGCGACCCCTTCATGGGTTTCGTCCTCGCGCCTCGACGGTGCGGCGCTTCGCGCCGCGCGCAGACAGGAGTGTCTGCGCCACACAATCTCGTCGCCCCGCCACATGCCAGCCAGCGGCAGGCAGCA
>JAMPYE010000566.1 GCA_023700825.1 Thermoanaerobaculia bacterium
CTCTCCGGTCGCCCTTCGGGCTCCCTCCGAGGCCCCGGATCCCTTCTTGTTCCTTCGCATGGACTCCTCTCTTTCTCGAGGCATGTTGCCTCAATTGAGTGTCCACGGAAATCGGGAGGCGCAGGAGCCCACGCCAGGCAACTTCTACATTCTCCCGTTCGGCATGCAGCATTCAGTGTTTTCAGCACTCAATGTGTCGGATCTTTCGATCTACGGGTCTGCCAGCGCCGACACGATCCTGTCGATCGCGCGGTTGACGTCCCTCCCGGCGGTGGCGTGGTTGTTCACGAAGATGGCGAAGTAGGCGATCGAACCATCAGCGCGCCTCACCCATCCAGCCAGCGAGGCGACGCCGTCGACCGTTCCAGTCTTCGCGAAAAGCCGTCCCTTGAACTGCGGAAGCCGGCGACGCAGGGTGCCCTCCTCTCCCGGCTTCGCGAGCACGCTCTCCCAGAAGCGGGCGCTGGCCGATTCCGTGCGCAGGTAGCGAAGCAGCGCGACCGTCGACCGCGGGGTGACGACGTTCTCGACCGAGAGCCCGCAGCCGTCGTCGAAACGGAAGCTGCCCGGCTCCAGGCCCGCGCGTCGCACGAGGAAGTCGTGTTCGATCGCGAGGCTTTCGTCCCACGACGCGGCTCCCCGATGGCGCGAGACTCGCTTGAAGAGCATCTCCGAATAGAGGTTCGAGCTTGCGGCGAGCACGGCGTCTAGCATGGCGCCGACGGGCGGCGACTCGATCGCGCCGACGCGCACGACCGGGGTCGCAGTCCAGCCCGGGGGTGAAGTGCGCCTAACGGAGACTGCGCCCGCGGCGATTCCCGATTCCGCGAGCGCGATCCTCATCGCGTCGCCCAGGCTCTCTCCGGGATCCCGAACGGCGGCGAAGACTGTGTCGCGCTGCAGTTCTGCGATCGAACCCCGCACCACGATCTCGCGAGCGCCCGACTGCAGCACCTCGAGCGCCTCTCCGTTGCAGCCTGCCTCGACCTTTGGCGTGTACCAGGGCGGATCGACCTCGACCACCGGCCGGCCGCAGCCGCGCGGCACGATGAGGGCCGCGATCGCGTTCTCGTTGAACGCGGCGGCATCGATCGGGGCCGCGTACGAGAACGGCAGGTTGTCCGACTTCCACGCGCCGCCAATCGTGAGCGCCTCGAAGGAGGAGACGTCGACGACCACCCCTTCAGCCAGTGACCGGATTCCCCGGCGAACGAGCTCCCCGGCGATCGGCCGGAACCGTCGAAGGCGGTCGGATTCGTACTCGTCCCTTCCTCCGATCGTGGGATCGCCCTTTGCGGCGATCACCAGCGAGCCGTTCCAGACGCCATTCGCGCCCGGCGCGCCGGCAAGGAACACCTCCGTCACGATCGGCGCGGAGAGATCTTCGCACTCCGCCACGAGCGCGGCGGTGAACAGCTTCCGGACCGAGCCGGTCGCCATCAGCGTGTCTGCGTTCCGCGCCGCGAGCACACTCCCCCGCTCGTCTTCCGCTAGGATCGCCCAGATTGCGCGCCCGAGATTGGGGTCGGCGTCGATCTCGGCGAGCACCGGCGCGACCTCCCCCGCCACGGCTGTTCGGGGCGCGAGCAGCGTGACGGCCAGCAATACGAGCGCTCTGAGCGTCGCCGGAAGTCTCGTTCGTCTCGACTCGTGCACGACGGAAGAATAGGCGAATTCGTTTACAATGCGCGCCGATGAAACGCCAGAAGCGGATTGGAATCTTCGGTTGGGGTGTCGTCGCCCCGAAATCGCCCAACATCGACGCATTCGAAAAGCACCTCGGCGAGAGCGGGACGTGGCTGGTTCCCTTCGATGGTTACGGTCCGTCGAATCTCGTCGTGGGGCAACCGGCGTTCGAGCTCGACAGCTACCGTCCCTGGTTCGATGCCCGCTTCCCGTCGTCTCGATTCGCGCAGTTCCGCGACAAGATGGGCCCGATGGTCCAGTTCGCCGTCGGATCCTTCATCCAGGCCCTCGGTCAGAACGAAGGGATGGAGCAGTACCTGCAGGAGCTGGGCGACAAGTGCCACGTCTATGTCGGCACCGGGTTGGGCGACATCTCCGTCCAGCACGAACAGTCGCTGACGCTCGAGCGCGCACGACGGCGCTGGAACGCCTTCTGGGCCGCCGCCGAGCGCTGCGAGCCGCTTCGCCGCCATCGCGCGGGCGAAGCCGATGCGGACGCGCCGACCGACCCCGCGACCCTCGAAACGGGAAGCGAGGAGTGGCTCGACGCGAAGGCCGCGTGGGAAGACTACTGGATGCGCCGGAGCGACGCGCTCGCGACGTACCTGCGCGATGCGGCTGCCATCCAGGCCGAGCCGGTTCCCCCATCCGCGGCGACCGGAAAACTGAACACGATCCGGCAGAAGCTCTCGCGCATCAAGGCGCTCAACAGGAGCTGGGGCTGCCCCGAGGAGCCGTGGGCGGCGGTCTCGCCCAACCTGCTCTGGAACATCGCGAACATCCCCGCGGCGCAGATTTCGATGGTGGGACACATCATGGGTCCCGCCTTCGCGCCGATCGCCGCCTGCGCGTCGTTCGGCATCGCGCTGCGCATGGGCATCGACGCGATCGAGCTCGGCGAGGCGAAGGCCGTCGTCGTCGGGATGACCGATCCGCCCCCGCACGGCCTGATCATCTCCGCCTTCTACAACGCGAACGTCCTTTCCGCAGATGGAGAAGTCTCCCGGCCGATGACGGGGCTGAAGGGAACGCACGTGTCCGGCGGGTCGTGCATCTGGATCATCGGCGAAGCGGAAGAGATGCTGGCCCGAGGTTTTCGCCCGCTCGGACTCGAGATCGTCTCCGTCGGCACCTCCTCGGATGCGCACCACATCATCACCCCCTCGAAGGACGGGCCGCAGCTGGCGATGCGCCGAGCGCTCGAGAACGAGAGCGCTGCCGACGTCGTGAGCTGGGACATGCACGCGACCGCGACGCCCGGCGACTCCACGGAGGTGGAGAACACGCTCGAGATGCTCAACCCGGACGTCGTCTTCACGGCTCGGAAGGGCACCTTCGGGCACGGAATGTCGGTCGGCGGCGGCTGGGAGCTCACAGCGCAGCATCTCGGGCTCGCGAGCGGTCACCTCTTCCCGGTCGAGCTTTCGAGCGACGAGATCCACGCCGATGTCGTTCAGCACAAGCCGAAGTTCGTGCTGCGGCCCGGTTGCGACACGAAGGCGGGGCTCTCCGGCAAGCTGAGCATGGGAATCGGCGGCATCAACTCCTGCGTGATCAGCCGCCCCTGGGACCAGAAGTGGCTCGCGAGC
>JAMPYE010000567.1 GCA_023700825.1 Thermoanaerobaculia bacterium
CTATGGCGCGGGGTTCGCGGGCGTTCGCGCGAGGGACTTCTTCTTCTCCACGGCCCTCGGAGTGATTCCGGCGATGATCGTAGTCTGCTACTCGGCCGACGCGATCGCGCACGGGCTGATGTCGCAGGAGGATGCCGTGAAGAACCTGCTCAAGGTGGGTTTCCTCCTCGCCATCGTCGTGTCGGTCCCGATGCTCCTGAAGAAGCGCGCCGCGAAGGCGCTGAAGATCGAGACGGAAGAAGTCTCGGGCCCCGAGCGCTGAGCTCCGCGCGCGCGATCGCGATGATCGAGATCCAGCTCCAATCCGGCAATCTCCGAAAGGGCGTCAGGCAGCTCGTCCTGAGTCGCCACCAGGTTCTCGCGCTTAGCGCGGTCGGCACGATCTTCCTCTCGTTCATGCTGCTTTCTCTCCTCGTCGCACCGTCGGTGATTCGTCGCACGCACAGAATCGGCGCGGTGCGCGAGATGAAGCAGGAGCGCGCCGTGCAGCTGGCACGACTGCAGGAGCACATCGCGCAGATCTCGTCTCTCGAGCGAGCCCTCGAAGAAGAGCGGATGCGGCTGGAGAAGCTCGCAGGGGTCTACGGAGTGGAAGTCCCAAGGGGCACCCGCCCGCCGCGCGTCCCTTTGGCGGACGATCCCCAGGACTCGCGCAGTCAGCTGAGCGCGGCGCACGGGCGCGAATCGCGTCTCGTCGAGTCGATTGTGCTGCTCGAGGCCCAGCTCGCGACGCTCGCCACGCACGAAAAGGAGAACCCGGGCATTGCGCGGATGATCCCGTCGATGCTGCCCTTGCCGCCGGATCGGTTCGTGGTGCTGTCGGTATTCGGGGAGCGCGTCTCGCCGTTTACGCGTCGGCCCGAGCCGCACGCGGCGATCGACCTTGCGGCGACGCGGGGAACGCCGATCTACGCGACGGCCGACGGTGTCATCACGTGGACCGGACGACCGACGTTGCGCATGGGCCCCGAGTGGTGGCGCCTTGGCGACATCGTCGTCGTGAACCACGGCGGCCGCTACGCGACGATCTACGCACACTGCGACACGATCGGCGTGCGCGTGGGCCAGCAGGTGTCGCAGGGCGCGGTGATCGCGACGGTCGGCGACTCCGGCTGGGCGTCGAGCACGCACCTGCACTACGAGGTCCGCGGCAACCTCGACGGCCTGGAGCGTTGGGAGCCCGTCGATCCGCGACTCCACGTTCTCAACTACCAGTGGTCCGACGAGCGGCAGCTCCTCGCCGAATCGGATCGCGCGAAGCGCCCCGCGAAGGCACCGGGGATTCCTCCTTCGATGCTCGGGCGGCGGAACTAGGCGCGCGCAGAGTCGCTCGGCGTCACCTCAGAGCGCGAGCAGCGCGCGCAACTCCGCGGCGGCGCGACCGGGCTCGACGATGTTCATCCAGGCGCCGGTCGCCAGCTCGAAACCCGCGATGTTCGTGAGGCGCGGCAGGATCTCCAGGTGCCAGTGAAGTGCTCCGCGCTTGGGCTCGCTCGCCGGCGCCGTCGCGAGCGCCAGGTTGAAGGCTGCTGCCGGCCAGCGTGCGCGCAGCGCGCGGACCGTGGCGCGGACCGCCGTGGCCATCGCCTCGATCTTCGTCTCGCGCCAATCGGGCTCGTGGCTCTCGGGGACGATCCAGGTCTCGTACGGCAGGCGAGGTGCGGACGGGCAGAGGATGGCGATCCCGTCGCGCGCTCCCACGACGAGCCGTGTCGCGTCGGAGGACGACGCAGTCGCGGCGCAAAGCGGGCAGCTCCCGGCTGAAGCAAAGGCCCGCGATTCCTGCTCGAGCCGCGGCGGAACGAACGGGAGCGCGAGGAGCTGGCTGTGCGGATGCGTGATCGACTGACCCGCGGCCCGGCCCTCGTTACGGAAGACGAGCACGCTCTCGATTCCGCGTCGCGCGGCATGGCTCTCGACACGCTCTCGCCAGAGTCCGATCATGTCGATCCACCCCGCGACGTCGCGCGACTCGAGCGGCGAGTGGTGATCCGGCGTGTCGATCAGCACTTCGTGGGAGGGTACGCCGTCGACCGGCGCGAGAGCTGGATACTTGTTAGGCACCACGCGCGAGCGCCAGGCCGTGCCGTCCACGTGACGGGAAATCTCCGGCGGCGTCTCCTCCTCGTTGCCCGGACAGAACGGACAGGCCTCCGACGCCGTTCCCGATTGCCCCCATGCCCCGGGCCGCTCGCTTCGCTCGGGCGCGACGAGGATCGGCTCCGACGTGAGCGGATGAAAGACGAGTCGGGACATCGGTTCGATTCTACTCGACGGGCGCGGCGGCGCTCGGACGGGAGTCGCCGTCCGCGAGGCGTCGCGCCAGCATGACTCGCTGCAACACGCCCAGTCCGGTGAACAGCGTCAGAGTGAGAGCGAGGTACTCAGGGATCGTGAAGGGCCCGTAATTCGCTTCCATGATTCCGGCAGACGCGAGAGAGAACGAGATCAGCGGCAGCGATACGAGCGCCAGGACGAACTCGCCGCGCCCCAGCCCCTCGTAGCTGCGAATCCCGAACGTGGCCTCGACCTGCGTTCCCGCATAACCGGTGAGCGCTACCCCCAGTGCCATAACGACCGCGATCTCGATGCGCACCGACGCCCCGATCGCCCAGCCGGCGACCAGGAAGCAGTCGCTGACGCGATCTGCGAGGTGATCGACGAAGTCGCCAAAGCGGGAGCTGAGGCCCCGCTCGCGGGCAACGACCCCGTCGAGCGCGTCCATGATTCCGGCGACCGCAAGCAGGAACGGCGCCACGAGGAACAACGAGGGCCATTTCGCTCCCTGACTGAGCAGCGCGGCGGCGGTGAGGTTGATCAACAGCGCGAGAGCGGTGATCTGGTTCGGGGTCAGAGGGGATTTCCGCGCGATCGGCAGGAGCCAGCGGTCGAGACGCTCGCGCCACGGGTTCGGCATCACGGAAGTATGTCGCAGAGGGGGCCGGGATTCCATCGAAGGGAATGCGGATCTGTTTCCTTTCACGGAAGTTCCGGGGAGGGTGGGGGGAGGAATATCGTGCCTCCGAGCCGCTTTACGAAAGCGAACAACCCAGGAGAAAACCATCCCATGGCCATAGACACGAATTCCGCAGTCAAGCAGATCAGTGACAGTGACTTCGACTCGGCAGTCCTCAAGTCGCCGACCCCCGTGTTGATCGATTTCTGGGCACCCTGGTGCGGCCCCTGCCGCATGGTTGGACCCGTGGTGGACGAGCTCTCGAGCGAGTACCAGGGCAAGGTATCGATGGTGAAGATCAACGTCGAC
>JAMPYE010000568.1 GCA_023700825.1 Thermoanaerobaculia bacterium
GAAAATGAGTGGCGCGTCACTCCTCACGAAGTCGCGCAGCTCACTCGGCACCGTCGCGTACATGGCGCCGGAACAGATTCGAGGCGAGGAAGTGACCGCGCGGAGCGACCTCTGGGCGCTCGGCGTGGTGATGTTCGAGTTGCTGACGGGGAAACGCCCCTTCCGGGGCGAGTACGAGCAGGCGGTCGTCTATTCGATTCTCAACGAGCAGCCCGAGTCGTTGATCGAGCTGCGGCCCGATCTCCCGCCGGAAGTCGAACGCGTCGTGAGACGAATGCTGCGGAAGGACCCGCTGCAACGGTACGGGTCGACGGACGAGCTGCTTCAGGAGCTCGCCGCACTCGCGCAGCCGTCAGGAAGCACGCCGGCAGCGAGAGCCGCGAGCCCGAGAGCGCGCGAGCCGATCGCGAGCGGCGCGAAGTTCGGTCCGTACGAAATCCAGAAACTGCTCGGTGCCGGTGGTATGGGCGAGGTGTACCTCGCGCGCGACACGCGGCTCGATCGACCGGTGGCGATCAAGGTGCTCTCGCCAGAGCTCTCGGAGAATCCGGAGTTCCATCTGCGCCTGCAGCGCGAGGCGAAGACGATCTCGCAGCTCACGCATCCGAACATCTGCACGCTCTTCGACGTCGGTGAGCAGGAAGGGATCGACTTCCTCGTGATGGAGCACCTGGAAGGGGAGACGCTCGCGGAGCGCATTGCGCGAGGCGCGATCCCGCTGCAGCAGGCGCTCAAGTACGCGACCGAGATCGCGAGCGCGCTCGCGGGGGCGCATCGCCAGGGCGTCGTGCATCGCGACCTCAAGCCCGGGAACGTCATGCTGAC
This sequence comes from Thermoanaerobaculia bacterium, assembly GCA_023700825.1. Lineage (GTDB taxonomy): Bacteria > Acidobacteriota > Thermoanaerobaculia > Gp7-AA8 > Gp7-AA8 > JACPDH01. The sequence goes on from JAMPYE010000568.1 coordinate 826, forward strand.
GAAGTCGGGAGTGAAGCTGCTCGACTTCGGGCTCGCGAAGGACGTCGGCTCGATGCTCGGTCAGAAGCGAAGCGGCGCGCCGGTGACGCCGAGCCCGAAACCGGCGAGTGGGAAGGGCAAGCCGCTTACTGCAGAGGGCGTGCTCGTGGGAACGCTGCCTTACATGGCACCGGAGCAGCTCGAGGGGCGTGAGGCGGATGCGCGAACCGACATCTTCGCGTTCGGCGCGATCCTCTACGAGATGATCACGGGAAAGCGCGCGTTCGAAGGAGCGACTCAGGCGAGCCTGATCGCGTCGATCATGGAGAGGGAGCCTGCGCCCAGCACCTCGCTGCAACCGCTCACGCCGCGGCGCCTCGATCGCTTGATCGGCGCATGTCTCGCCAAGGACGCGGACGACCGGATCCAGACGGCGCACGATCTCGCGATGGAGCTGCGCTGGATCGACGAGGAATGGTCATTGCCTGAATTTGGGGGTGCGAGGACACGGCGGCGCGTTCATCCGGCGAGCATCGCGCTCGTTGCTGCGTTGATCGCGGTGGGAGTGCTCGGCTACTTCCTTGTCCGATTTGCAAACAGAGACAGAGAGCCTGCCGGCGTGACGCGGTTGGCGATTCCCATTCCCGCGGGAACCGACTTCCGGTGGGGTGGGAAGTACCTGGCGATCTCTCGAGATGGTCGGAAAGTGGCGGCTGTTTTTCACTACGCGAAAGGAGCGCGACAACTTTACGTACGCGATCTGGCGGATACGCAATGGAAGGCGATTCCGGCGACGAACGATGCACAAAACCCGGTCTTCGCTCCGTCGGGCGTGTCGGTCGCGATTTTGTTGAGTGACGGGTTGGCCCGGGTCGACCTCGAGTCCGGAGCGATTACCCGGCTCGCGTCGAAGGGCGTCGTTCATGCCGGACAGGATTGGGCCTCGAACGGCTTCATCTATTTCGCACGTGGGATGAGTGCCGGAGTGGGGATCGCCAGGGTAGCGGAGCGGGGAGGCGTGGAAGAGGTCGTCGTCGAGCCGGATCCGACTCGCGGTGATCAGTGGCTGATGTGGCCTCAGTTTCTCCCGGAGGCGCAGGCGATGCTCTTCACCGTGTGGCCAGGTGGGAGCATCGAGGAAACGAAGGTCGATGTCGTCGACCTGAAAACGGGTGAGCGCAGGCGGTTGCTGGAGTCGGCGTCGTGGGCGCGCGTGGAGGCCGATACCCTCTACTACGCGCACGCGAACCGGATCATGCGCGCTCGGATCGACCCTGAGACGCTCGAGATCCAGGATGAACCGAAGTTGCTGGTCAATGAAGTCCTGACTGACGGCCTCTTCAGCTATGCGCCGCATTTCGACGTCGCGGCGAGTGGGTCGTTCATCTACCTTCCGGGTCCGCTGTGGATGGGAGGAGAGTCGGGACTCTACGTCGCGCGTGTACCCGGCGAGCCGGAGCGGATTAATGTAGCGCCGGGCTTGTACAGCTCGCCTCGGCCGTCCCCCGACGGCCGGCGGATTGCCCTCCGGAGTCCAGTCGGTGGGCGGATGCGAGTGTGGGTGCTCGATCTAACGAGCGGCGTGATGATGCCGGTGTCGGGCGGGAGTGACGACATCGACCCGGTCTGGACCCCGGACGGATTGCAGCTGATCTATCGGTCGAATCGTCATGGCAGCCCTGACCTTTACAGGCGGGTCGCGGACGGCAGCGCCGAAGAGGAGCGTCTATCGAACGACCCAGGTATCGAGACTCCGAACGCGGTCACTCCGGATGGGGGATCGCTCATCTATACACGGATGAACGATCGGGAAGAAAGCGACCTCATGATCATGCCGCTCGAGGGAGACCGTACGCCGAGGATTCTGGTCGGTGGTCGAGCAAGCGAGTTCGCAGCGGCCTTGTCGCCGGATGGGAAGTGGATCGCGTATACGTCGAACGAGGGGGGCAGCGAACAGATCTACGTGCAGCCATTCCCTGCGCTCGATCGCCGATGGCAAGTGTCGACGACACCGGGCAGGTGGCCTCGCTGGTCGTCGAAAGGCGACGCGGTTTACTACGTGAGCGAATCGATCCTGCGACCGATGAAGGTCTCGATCGTTACGTCGCCTGAGTTCCGCTCCGGAAGGGCCGAGGAGCTGGAAACGAACAAAGAAGGCTACATCTTCGGCGGTGAGATGCCGGACGGACGACTGTTGCTGCTCAAAGGCATCGACGAAGCCGTTAGTCGCGAGGACATCGTGATCGTGCTGAACTCTGGAGCTGGGGAAGCAGTCAAGTAAATCGTGTGATTGGGCGGCTGCGTCCGAGGTCACGGGATTCCAAGCGGGCTCCGCGATGACTGACACAAGAGCCGTCGAGTCCGCAGCGCGTAGCGCTACCGATCCTGCGTCGCTTCGCGACGCGGCGGCACATCGGCGTGTGCCGCAACGATAGTGCCTAACGCAGAACGGCCCGC
>JAMPYE010000035.1 GCA_023700825.1 Thermoanaerobaculia bacterium
CTCTACAAGGTGACGGCGATCAACAACCAGGGGGCGATGCTCGAGCTGACGTCGACGCGCGACCCGGTCAAGATCTTCGTGGCGACCAAAGACGTGTTCACGTACTTTCACGCGGTGCTCGGCCGGGACGTCGACTGATCGATGCCGGGAATCCGCGTGACAGGAGGATCGCTTCGCGGACGACGGATTCAGCTGCCCCGGGGTGTCGCGGTCCGACCCACGTCGGACCGCGCGCGTCAGGCGTACTTCAACATCGTGAGCGCCCGAGTCGCGGGGGCCGGCCCGCCCAGCTGGAGGCGACTGGAGTTAGCGGACCCGCCTACCAATCGTAGAATTCAGAATACCGAAGCTCCGACCCCATCTGCCCAATCACGCCGAGTTCTGGGGCGGGGTCTTCGGCCACGACTGGCCGTGGGGGCGGGAGCACCTGCGCAGATTCGTGTAGGTAGAAAGCTCGTAACTGAGAGACTTGTCAGCTTTGCTCCTTCGCGCAAGTGAAGCGATCGTCATGCTCAAGGAAGTCCGCTTGTGCGTTGTGTCGCGGAAGCGTACTCTTTTCTCGTCCCAAACAACGACTGGAGACAAAATGAAAAAACTCTTCTGTATTGCGGCAGTAGTTTACGCCTTACTAGCACAACCTCTCCTCTCTGAGTCGCGCATAGATCGCGTAAACCCAGCCGGGCTCGCCAGCGTGCAGGACGACTTGACTCTGAATCCTTCTGAGTCGTTTCGCGATATCGCGCTCATCGTGACGGAGAACTTCGAGACGGACAACACTAAAAGAGACCTTCTTCTTAACGCAGTCGACTCGATCGGCGGGCACGTGTACCTGGTCTATCCTCCCAACGTAATGGTCGGCCGCGTTCCGAGCGCCCTGCATGGCCAACTCGGACGAACGCTGGGTATCAAGTTTGTGACCAACGCACCCATCAGCGCTCGTGAGGTTGACGTGAGAAACCCGAACGCGCTGGACGGTCTGCATTTTTTCAACTGGGTAGCGTCCGGCGAGAAGATCCGCGAAGATGAGTCGGTCAAGGGAATTCCTTTTCCGCCGCTCAAGGAATTCGTTGGAAACGCTTGGGAGCAGACGAAGCCATTCTCCTCGCTCCCTGGACTGAAGCTGGTTCCGATGCATCACACAGCCTTTCCAAACGACGTCATGGATGGTCTGGTAAAAGTCGATGTGATGTATGTCGAAAGTAATGGATCGATCGATGCCAATCAATACACCTGGACAGTTACTGACCACAACCGAGTAGCCAATTGGACAAGCGCTGGCTTCTATTGGTGGGTCGAGATCGCGAACCTCTTGGGCATTCAGCCCGCGCTCACTTACATTATGCATTTCAACGCTGGATCGGCTTGGCAGCAGCAACAGGGCTACGAGCCGATAACGCGAAACGGCCTGGATGATTTTTTGTGGATGAATCCCATTCTCGCAAATCATGGCTTCGCGACGGGCGACAAATTTCAGCGGGTTCGGGCATTCAATCAGAATAGGCGCATTGCGGCGGGAGCGAAGAACGGGTTTTCGGCCTGGGTGGTTTACAACCCACCCGGGGCGCCCGCGACTCACTCAGACGGCTGGTACGCATTCGCGTGGTACGGCGACTATGTAAAAATGAATTTCCAGAACAATGGATATGCGCTTGAGCAGTACCCCCGTATATTCGCTCATGAGATGGGGCATGTTTTCTGGGCTTGCGACGAATACGCTCCTCAATGTGCGACGAACTGCTCCAATTGCTACACAGTTGGACCACGTCCGGCTTCGATGAATTGGAATTGTGAGTACTGCACTCCTGGTGGGCCGACGTCATGCTTAATGCACAGTCTCACTGACTACAATTGGATCAATCATTCCACATGCGAGCACACCCGTCGGCAAATGGGATGGCCATACTGAATCGGGAGGGGATGATGAGAAAGCTGTTAATTTTCACCCTGATCCTGATTTCATTCGCCGGCAATGCCACCGGCCAGGTGATCCCAGACTATGACCGCATCCTGCTCCCGTTGGCCATCGAGCCAACCCCGGGCGTCGCCGGTTCACTATGGGTAACTGAGTTTTGGGTGTACAACGACAGTAGTGACAGGGTTGCACTTTTCCCCGTGCGAATCACTGATGGCTACACTCTCGCACCCAAGACGGCCACTCAACCGCCGATTTTTCTTTCGCCTCCGGGATGGATTCCAGGGCACATCGTTCATGTTCCTCGAGGGCGCTCGGAGGAGCTCGCTTTTAACCTTCGCGTCCGTGACGTTTCTCGCGTCGAAAAGGACTGGGGGACGGAGATTCCCGTTGTCCGCGAGTCTAGCTTTTATTCCGAGAAACTCGTCCTACTGAATATTCCCATGGACGACCGATTCCGGCAGACGCTTCGAGTGTATGCCTTCGGTGCTCGTGGGAATCTACCAGGGAGCGTTCGTGTACGAGCTTATCCCCTGGAAAGCAAAGTCCCTCTAGCCGAAGAGGTTCTTACTCTTCAGGCGGTGGAACCAATTGAGTATGTCCCGATGTTTGGTCAGATGAGCGGATTCAGAGAGATTTTTCCTCTCCTGGTCAGCACCGGGAGCATTCGCCTCGAAATAGATCCCTTGACCGAGGGCCTGCGATTCTGGGCCTTTGTCTCGGTGACAAATAACGAAACGCAGCTAGTCACCACAGTCACACCCCAGTAGTTTGTACGCGGTTCGCATCGCTCTTCAATTCTTAATTTGTTGGGATGGCATTTTAAGATCAGATCCAATGGCCTTAAGTTAAGCGACTGAGCGTAGACTACGCGTCAGTCACTGACTGGAGGCAGCATGGGAGCGAGGCGGGGTCCGGTCGGCATTTCTCTTGGCTCGATCATGCGGTTCTTTCCAATTGAGCCGATTCAAGGGCTTCTCGAGGAGACGGGCAAGCAGAGTGTGCGACGGCGGCGACTACCGTCGGACGTGATGATCTATGCCCTGGTGGCGTTTGGGTTGTTCGTGAGCGAAGGCTGCCGAGACGTGCTCCGGCGGGTGGTTCGACGACAACGTTCGCCATGGCTCGATGAGGTCGAGGATGTCGCGACCGAGTCTGCGATCAGCCAGGCGCGGACACGGCTTGGGAGTGAAGTGGTTCGCAGGGTGTACGAAACCCTCGTGCGTCCGTTGGCGACGCGCGCGGGCAAAGGAGCGTGGTTCGGCCGATGGCGAATCGTCTCGATCGACGGAACGACTCTGGATGTAGCGGATACGCCCGCCAACGCTCGCGCGTTCCGGCGGCCGGGTGTGTCGAGCGGATCGGCCGCGTACCCTCAGGTTCGCGTGGTGAGCCTGCCCGAGAACGGCACTCACATTCTGTTCGGCGCGACGATCGGGATGCCGCACGAACGAGATCAAGGCAGCGCGCAAAGTGTTGCCGCATCTTCCCGCGGACGCGCTCTGCCTTGCAGACCGTGCCTACTTCAGTTACGCGCTATGGTGCGAGTCTCTGAAGACTGGCGCAGCGTTGCTGTGGCGCGCAAAGAACAACCTGATCCTCGAGAAGATCAGCAAGCTTCCCGACGGTTCGTACTACCGTGACCTCAAACGCGAGATCCTGCAGCAACGAATCAGGTGCCGGCCAAATCGACACGCACCACGAGCGCTTAAACGCACGACCGTCAGCAATTACCCTCCGGTGCGTCGCGCCGACAGAAAGCACCTGTCGTACGCTATTGAGGCTTCAATATGCTTGACTTAGGGCCATTGGATCTGACCCCACCCGTGCACCTCACGGCTCAACATGCGCGCCGACGAGCCAGACACGACGATCTCCACGCGCTCGGCACCCATACCTGTCCTGCTGTCAAGGACAGATGCGCGCCTATCTATACCCGGGACAAAGACAGGTGCCACCGCCAGTGGCTCACTACTGCGGCGTGATCGTTGTGAAGTGTTGCGTTTCGTTATTCGTGACCGACACGAACGCCCAGAACCGCAGCGACGGCGAGGTGGCGATCACCTCGACGCGAATGCGTTCCAGCCCGCTCAACTCCTGAATCGTGCCTAGATCGAGCTGCGCATACCCCGGGACGAGTGAGTCTTCCCCGCGTCCGTTGAGGACGAGGGGAACCTCGAGAACGAAGGGATCGACGACACTCTCGTCGGGATTCCACTGCGTGGTCGAGATCCGGTAGATCCTCACTCGCACCGAGCTCGTGATGGAGGAGTTGAGATCGTAGACCCGCAGCAGTAGCCGAAACCGCGGATCGACAGGCACGTCGGAAAGCGTCAGCGTCCCCACCGAGGCATCAGCTTCGCGCACGACTGGCAGCTCTGTCCCCCATGTGAGCGCCTGCCGAGAAACGTCTTGGGCGCGAAGCTGAATCTGAAGATCCGCGGCACGCCCTTCCTCGACAAGCAGAAACGATGCAGGAACATCGGGAATCAGACAGCACATTCGGGGATAGATCGTGGTTGCCGGCTGAAGCCGCGGTGTCGGGCGTACGCACGGATCAAAGTTACACCCGAAGGCCTGGATTGCGTCGATGGCGACCTCGCTCGCGCTGAAGTTCGTTACTGAGATCCGCGACGCCCATCGCGAGCCGTACGCCCCACTCACTTCGCCGTCGACGACAATTGGGAGGAGCACTTTCTCGAGTGGCGGGCTATCTACCGCTCCAGCGTGAAGAGCCACCGCCAGGAAGAGACATGCCAGGGATGTCGGTCGGCTTATCCTACATAGCATTGATCACGCTCCTAGTTGAACTTCGATATGAAGGCGAGTCGGTCGTTTGCCGCGTTGCCGTCGGCGTCAAAGTTGACGGGTAACGTCGAGGCCGTATTGCGAATCAGATCCCAGATCTCCCGCACATTCTTCGTCGGGTACTTCTGGAGCAGTCGCGCAGCGATGCCCGACACAATTGGCGCCGCGAAGGACGTGCCAGATGCAACGGCTTGATTTGTTCTATCGCGATACCACGGCGACGCGAAGTGCGCGACCTGCACCCGATCCGCCGGTGCGTAGATGTCGACGCACGGTCCGAAGTTAGATCCCGCGTCATTTGATCCGCACGTCGAATAAGGACAGGTGTAACGCTCGTCGATGATGTTGGTCCCACCAACGGTAATGACGAGCCGCTTCGTCAGATCACTAGGTACATCGTAGATTCCACCGTACCCTGCGCGGGCAGGGGTTTGTGCGTACCGAGTTGGGGTATCAACGCATCGGTTCTGACTCTGGTTGTTCGCCGACGCGACAACCACGACGTTCGCCTGGAGCAACTTCATGATGTTGTAGTCAAGCGCACCAGCGCAGTTGTATGTCACGCCGTTGCCATCCACGCACGTTTCGTCCGTCTCATAGTAGAAGCTCATGTTTACAACGGATCGTCGGCCTGAGGTCTGGGCTTGCGCGAGAATCCAGTCCATCGCCCACACGCCTCCGATGAGATTCAGTTGGATGTAAAATGGCGCATACTGCTGGCCGCAGGCAAACACCTTCACTGGTATAAGGCGCACGTCGCGGGCGACTCCAACCGTTTGCCCCCCGATCACTGATGCGACTGCCGTGCCGTGACTCCCGTTCATGGTGTTCAGGATCCCGCATGGATTTGTTGGTGGGTAGCCGTCGCCGCCGAAGTCGACGCCGCTCGTCACCTGTCCCGGCCAAAATTCCGGGTGGAGGCTGTAGATGCCCGTATCAACGACGTAGACGTCGACCGGGGCTCCCGTCGTTGTCCAGCCATACGACTTGCCCGTCGCCGTCACCATCGTCTTCTGGTCGATGCGATCAAGGTTCCACCAAGTGTCATCGTTGTCCGGGTACGTCTCAGATTCGAACGACGCGTGTCCGATGGCGTTCTCCTCGATGGCGCTAACGCGCGGGTCGCGTAGCAACCCCTTGATGGCCTGCTCTGGCGCCTCGATCGCAAAGCCCCGCAGGCCATGCTGGAACGTTGCAATGATCCGCCCATGGACGGCCGTGCGCATCTCCTCAGCAATTCCCGGAACGTTGCCCGGCTGAACGCGATCGTCGCGCAGCGTCACAATGTACTGGTTTGGAACCCGCTCAGGCGCCCGCTGAAACACAGGCGGCCTGTCGGGCTCGCCTCCGTGAGCACTCAGGATGGGAAAGGCGAAAATCGCCAATACCACAATTATGGCTCTAGCGAGGGTCATCATCTTCTTGTTAGGGTTCATTCAGTCCTCACAGATCTCGTATTGAGCTTCGTGGTTGTTACGCACGACGATCATTCCGACTTCGCGTGCGCCCGGGAACCAAACACCAACAACTCTGCTTCGAATCGGAGTGGTACTGTATCGTCAGGCTCTTCGCGATGGGAAGTGACATTAATTTCCATCCGGAATGCGGTCGGTGTCGTCTGGAGCTCGCGACGGAACGTCCGAAACAGCGTCTCCCGAGATCCAAACCCTGAGCGGTCTGCGATCGCCGCGATATTGAGCGTCGTCGTCCGGAGTAAACGCACTGCTGTCTCGAGCTGTCGACGCTTGAGGTAGGTCGCCGGCAGTTCGCCGTAGAGCGCGCGGAAGCGCTTCGTGAGGGTCGATGGTGTGAGGGCGAGGTAAAGTGCGAGCTCCCGCGCGTGCGGGGGTGTCTGGAGTCGAATGCACAACTCCACGTATGCATCTGCTGCTGCAAGGAAATCTCTGTCCACGTAAGAGGAGTGGTGTTCCGGGGCATTTCCCTACCCCCACGCGCAAAATTTCCCGGTCGTGGGCGTAGCTCTATGGCACACGCACGTGCTGCACGGAGCCCTCACTCCCTGTCGGCCTCTCCCGCGCTCACTCTGTTTACGACTGGACACCGCGGGACGACGGCGATTCGCGAACGGATGTCCATCGCCCGCGGCCGGAGCGAGTCTTACGGCAGGGCGGGGATGCCGCGCCGGTCGCGGGACAAACCGCTCCACATGCACGGGTTGCGCGGGCGTAGACGCGCAGCGGGACCGTTCGCGCGGTGTCAAAATCGATTGACGGATTGGCGAGATACTGGAAATACAGACACGCGAGCAGGCTCGCGTGTCTGACGACGTCTCCGCAGTCAACCGGGCTGGCGGCGCCCCGGACGAAGCCGTGAGCGACGGCCTCGGAGTGCCTTCCGGCCCCTGGGTGGGAGCGGCGCTCCGCGCTGCGAGGCAGGCGGTGTTTGCCCGCGTGATCTCCACCGGAGAGGCGCCTGCTTTTGCGCGCCGGGCCGCGGTGGATTATCTTAGACGGCAAGACCGGAACGAATGACGGCCCGTCGACTCATGAAGCTGGCGCTGGCCGCCGCAATCGCGGCGGTCGCCGCGGCGTCATCCGCTACTCCCAGCTCCGCGCAGGACCGCGCCCCGATCCCGACGGAGCTCGGCACGGCCATCTCGATTCCGACGCCGGACGAGGGGCAGGTCGACAGGCGCAAGTACAACACTTCGGAGCTCAACGGCGCGGCGCCCGCGATCGGCTCGCAGCTCATCGACGGCCGCCTCCCGCGGCCCGTCCTCGACTATGTCGCGAAGTCGGCCGCCTCGATGCAGCGGATCTCGTTCTTCGAGGGCGGGCTCGTCGTGGTCCACATGGAGGCCGGGGGCGCGCGGCTGCGAAAGCGGGTCCGCTTTCCGGCCGGTGCGGTCGACGTCTACCTCGGCCTGCTGAGCCCGTCGCAGATAGACATGCTCGCAAAGAACGACCAGGGGCTCTCGATCGCGAACGAGCGAAGCTTCCTCCGCCGCTACCGCGACGATGGCACGCCGGTCGAGATCGCCTTCTCCAACTCCCGGATCCTGCCTGCCGAGATCCAGCGCCTTCGAACCGTGCTCGACGACCTCGTGAGGATCCTCGCCGAGGACCGCGAGGTCACCAATCCGATGATCGCCTACACGCCGCGTCTCGGAGACAGGCTCATTGGCGAGGACCAGCAGCTCTACAAGGTGACGGCGATCAACAACCAGGGGGCGATGCTCGAGCTGACGTCGACGCGCGACCCGGTCAAGATCTTCGTGGCGACCAAGGACGTGTTCACGTACTTTCACGCGGTGCTCGGCCGGGACGTCGACTGATCGATGCCCGGAATCCGCGTGACAGGAGGATCGCTTCGCGGACGACGGATTCAGCTGCCCCGGGGTGTCGCGGTCCGGCCCACGTCGGATCGCGCGCGCCAGGCGTACTTCAACATCGTGAGCTCGCGCGTCGCCGGGGCACGATTCCTCGACCTGTTCGCGGGGACGGGCATCTTCTCGATCGAGGCGATCTCGCGCGGCGCGGAGCAGGCGATCGCGATCGACGAGTCGCACAAAGGAGCCGCGGCGATCGCCGGAATCGCGAAGGAGTGGGATCTCCCGCTCGACGCGCGGGCGGGGACGCTTCCCGCGGCGCTTGGGGCGGTCGCGGCAGATCCGCCGTTCGATCTCGTCTACGCCGATCCGCCCTACGACGCGCAGCTCGATGCCTCGACGCTCCGGGCAATCGACGCGAAGGTTCCGCTCGCCGATGGCGCGATCGTCGCGATCGAGCATCGCGCGGGGCCGACGGAGCTCGGCCGGCTGGAGCTGTCGCGGCTCCGTTTCACGCGCGACGTCCGCTACGGGAATGTCGCAATCGCGTTTTTCGATCTGGCGGGCGAATGAACGACGACCTCGAGATCGGATGCGAAGAGCTCTCCTCGCGTCTCGCGGCCGACGACGACATCTTCCTTCTCGACGTGCGCCAGGCCTGGGAGCGCGAGTTGGCGCGAATCGACGGGAGCACGTTGATCGCGCTGCACACCCTCCAGGCGCGCGTCATGGAGATTCCCCGCGACCGCGAAGTGGTCGCGTACTGTCATCATGGAATGCGATCGCTCGCGGCGGCGGAATTCCTCCGGCAGGAGGGCTTCCGCGCGCGATCGCTCAAAGGCGGGATCGACCACTGGTCGATCGCAGTGGACCCCACGACACCGAGGTACTGAATGGGATCGAACGACTTGCGTGTGACGGACAATGGCGGCCTCAGCATTGCACTTGCCGAAGGCTCGGTGACGAACACTCTGTTCGGAGTCCACGACGAGAATCTGCGTCTCGTCGAGGACGCCTTCGGCGTGAGGATCTCCGCGCGCGGGAGCGAGCTCTACCTTCGCGGCGACGAGCCCAACTCGCAGGCCGCGGGGAAAGTTCTCACCGAGATGCAGACCCTGATCGAACGGGGCTACCCCGTCACGCGAAACGAGATGATCACCGCGGTTCGCGTGGTGAGCGAGGACCCGTCGGTCAGCCTGCTCGACTTCTTCCTCGACGATCGCGATCGATCGGCTGCCCGCCGCGCGGCGACTCCCAGGAACCTCGCGCAGAAGATGTACATGCAGGCGATCGAAGAGCACGACATGACGTTCGCGCTCGGCCCAGCGGGCACCGGCAAGACCTTTCTCGCGGTCGCCGTCGCCGCCGCGGCGCTCAACAACCGCACGATCAAGCGGATCATCCTCTGCCGCCCTGCCGTCGAGGCGGGTGAGAAGCTCGGCTTCCTCCCCGGCGATCTCGCCGAGAAGATCAACCCGTACCTGCGCCCGCTCTACGACGCGCTCTACGACCTGATCGGCTTCGAGAAAGTCTCGAAGCTGCTCGAACGGAACATCATCGAGATCGCGCCGCTCGCGTTCATGCGCGGCCGTACGCTCAGCGACGCGTTCATCATCCTCGACGAGGCGCAGAACACCACGCCGGAGCAGATGAAGATGTTTCTCACGCGCCTCGGATTCGGATCGAAGGCGGTCATCACCGGCGACGTGACGCAGACGGACCTTCCCGAAGGGAAGAAGTCGGGGCTCCAGGTCTCGGTCGAGATCCTCGGCGCCGTGAATGGCATCCACGTCTTCCAGTTCACCGACAAGGACGTCGTCCGGCATCCTCTCGTTGGCCGCATCGTCACGGCATACGAAAAGCGCGAGCGCGACGAGAATGCCGCCAGGGAGAAGAAGCGTGAAGCACAGAACGGCGAAGCAGCCGACTGACGTCGACGTCAGCGGAACGGCAGTTCGCGGCCTGCCGCGGAAGGAAATCGGCTCGTTCGTTCGCCGCTGCCTCGCGCGGCTCGACGCCGCCGGCGCCATTCCGCGGCCCGTCGAAGAGGTCTCGATCGCCTTCGTCGACGACCTCGCGATGCGGCAACTCAACCGCGCCTACCGCGGGAAGAACAAGACCACGGACGTGCTCACCTTCGCGGGCCTCGACATCGATTCCGCCGGCGTCGGTGATCACTCGCTCGGCGAGATCGTGATCTCGATTCCACAGGCGCGCCGCCAGGCCCGCGAGCAACGGCATTCGCTGGCGACCGAGGTTCGCTACCTGCTTCTTCACGGGCTCATCCACGCCCTCGGCTTCGACCACGAAACGGACGACGGAGAGATGGACGAGCTCGAGACGAGAATCCGCACAAAGGTCGGGCTGGAGTAGGCAGGGCAGGCCAAAGGTCAGAGGTCAAAGCAGGCAGGGAATGTGGCGCAGGCACTCTTGCCTGCGCGTCGCCGAAGGCGACTCACTGAGCGCAGTTGTGAATACGCGGCGCCTCGCGCCGCCGCAGACATGAGTGTCTGCGCCACATCAACTCGTTGCCGCCTGCTTTGGCCTATGCCCTTTGACCTGCCTCTCGTCTGGCCTACGTCAACTCCACGATTCCATCGCGCCGGAGCTTGCGGAAAATCAGCAGGGAATCGATCTCCCGGAGCGGGCTGATCTTCAGGATCGAGCCGATATCCCACACTCCGTTGATGCGCGAGATCATGAAACCCTCGTTGGGCGTGAAGTTCATCTGGCTGATCTCGTCGAAGTTCTTCACCAGGCGCGGGACCTTCTTCCCGAGGATGCCTTCTCCCTCGAGCGTGTTCAGGATCGATGCCGTTGCCCCCTTGAGCGCGCTCGCGACCTTCGCGTTCGTCGGATCGACATTCTGCGCTGCCTTGAGCATCCGGAGCACCTTCTCGAAGTCGCCCGTCTTCAGCGCCTCCTGCGCGTGCGTCAGCAACGAACCGATCTCGTCCTCTTCCGTCCGGATCGCGCGCACCTCGGCGCTCGGCGTCGGTGTCGCAGGGCGTTTCGTCGGTGCAACGATGCGCATCGCGCCCGACTCGACGAAGCTGTAGATCGTCTTCGCGACCTGGAAATGCGACGAGCGGCTCTCGAGAATCAGTTCCTCGATCGACCGTTGTCCGTTGACCGCCGCCAGGATGCGTCGCGGCACTTCGGGGAGCGCGTCGACGTCGATCGGCGACTCCAGGACCGGAATCGAATCGCGTCCCGGGATCAGTCTCGTGATGCGCTGCCACTCGTCGATCCGCCGCGAGCCCTCCATGATGATGCCCGTGACGTCGACCTGGAGCGGCACCATTTCCATCGCCGGAAGGTCGTCGTCGATGAAGTGAAACTCCGCCTCCTTCCAGAGAAAGATGTCGTAGATCGATTCGGCGGCCTTCTCACGCATCAGCCGCCCGAGCTCGGCCTCCGGGACGATTCCGAGATCGACGAGGATCCTGCCCAGCAGCCGCCTCGACTTCGCCTGCTCCTGCATGGCCGTCGTGAGCTGTTCCTCGCTGATGAAACCGTGACTCATCAGGAACTGGCCGAGATATTCGCGAGGGTCGCTCGACGCGGAAGAGATCACGCGGCCGTCGCGGAGGAAGATCTTCTTCTCGATTCCGTTCGCCGAGAGGACCAGCGTCCCGGTCTTTTGCGCGAAGTTCAGCCACTGGAGCAGATCTCCCGGCGTCATCGTGCGGAGGTTTCCCGAGATTCCCATCGTCGCGACTTGCGATTCTATCAACGGCGTCGGCGAAATGCCCCGGGTCGCTGTGATTGACGCCACGCAGGGCGATGAGATCGCTCAACGAGAGGCGCCACCCCGCCGACGATACAATGACGCAGGCATGACACGTGCCGGGAGCGGGACCATGACCGAAAAGACGAAAGAACCGGGCGAATCAAAATCTGTCACGACCAGTTCGGGGCTCGAAATTCCCGTTGCCTACGACGCCCGGTCGCTGCGCGACCGCGGCTTCGACCCCGCGCGCGACCTGGGCGACGCGGGAGAGTTTCCATTCACGCGCGGCGTCCAGCCGACGATGTACCGCGGGCGCCACTGGACGATGCGCCAGTACGCCGGCTTCTCCACGGCCCGGGAATCGAACGAACGCTATCGCTACCTGCTCGAGCGCGGAACGACGGGGCTCTCCGTCGCGTTCGACCTTCCCACGCAGATCGGAATGGACTCGGACCACCCGATGGCGCGCGGTGAAGTCGGCAAGGTCGGCGTCGCGATCGACTCGGTCGAGGACATGGAGACCCTCCTCGACGGGCTGCCACTCGACAGGATCTCGGTCTCGATGACCATCAACGCTCCGGCGTCGATCCTCCTGGCCATGGTGCTCGTCGTCGCGGAGCGGCGCGGGATTGCCTGGAGCAAGCTGAACGGGACGATCCAGAACGACATTCTCAAGGAGTACGCGGCGCGCGGGACTTACATCTTCCCGCCGAAGCCGTCACTCCGGCTCGTCACCGACATCTTCGAGTTCTGCTCGAAGGAGGTTCCGCGCTGGAACACGATCTCGGTGTCGGGCTACCACATCCGCGAGGCCGGTTCGACCGCAGTGCAGGAGGTCGCGTTCACGTTGGCGAACGGGCTCGAGTACGTCCGTGCCGCCGTCGCCCGCGGGCTCGACGTCGATTCGTTCGCCCCGCGGATCTCGTTCTTCTTCAACGCACACAACAACCTGCTCGAGGAAGTCGCGAAGTTCCGTGCCGCGAGGAAGCTCTGGGCCGAGCTCATGCGCGAGCGTTTCGCGCCGAAGAGCCCGAAGTCGCTCGCGCTCCGCTTCCACGCGCAGACCGCAGGCTCGACGCTCACGGCGCAACAACCGGAGAATAACGTCGTCCGGGTCGCGTACCAGGCACTTGCCGCCGTGCTTGGCGGCTGCCAGTCGCTCCACACGAATTCGCGCGACGAGGCGCTCGCGCTCCCGACCGAGGATTCGGTCCGGATCGCCCTGCGCACCCAGCAGATCCTCGCCTACGAGGCGGGAGTGACGATGACGGTCGACCCACTCGCCGGATCCTATGCCGTCGAGGCGCTGACGCTCGACATCGAGCGGGAGGCGCGTGCCCTGATCGCGAGGCTCGACGAGATGGGAGGGGCGCTCGCGGCGATCGAAACCGGCTTCGTTCAGGGTGAAATCGGCGACTCGGCGTACAAGGCACAACGTGCGATCGAGGATCACGCCGACGTCGTCGTCGGCGTCAACGAATTCGCCGAGAACGAGGGGCTTTCGCTGCCAATCCTGAAGATCGACGAGGCGGTCGAGCGCGACCAGGTGGCACGCCTCGTGGAATTCCGACGGCAGCGCGATGCTTCGACCATGCAGGAACCGCATCGCCGGGCGCTCGAGGAGCTCGACCGCGTGGCGGTAGGCGGTGACAACCTGATGCCGGCCATCGTCGAAGCCGTCCGGCGAAACTCCACGGTCGGCGAGATCGTATCCACTCTCACGAAGACGTTCGGAGAGCACCAGGACCAGGGATTCTAAAGACCACGATGATCCATACCATCCGCATCTGCCTCGGCGTCCTCTGCCTCTTCATGGGCGTGGTCGGCGCTCTTCTCCCCGTCCTGCAAGGTTGGATTTTCTTCGCCCTCGCGGGCGCCTTCTTCTTCCCGCGCCACCGGTGGGTCCACGGGGCCCTCGTGCGGGTCGAGCAGCGCGTCCCCCGGGTCGTCGCTCTCCTCCGCCGATACGGCATCGGCGATACCGCGAACTCCTGACGCACCCTGCGTGATCTTCGCGCCGTTCTGTCTATAATCAGCGCCGCATGCCCGCTGCTCGTCTGGTTCTCGCGGATGGCACCGTGTTCGACGGTGAGTCGTTCGGCTCGCCTGCCGATTCGATCGGCGAGGTCGTCTTCAACACCTCGCTCGCCGGATACCAGGAAATCGCGACCGATCCCTCGTACCGATTCCAGATCGTCACCATGACGTATCCGCACATCGGCAATTACGGAGTCGAGCCGCGGGCCGAGCAGAGCGAAGGGCCTCAGGTCGCCGGCTTCGTCGTCCGCGAGCTCTGTGAGCGGCCGAGCACGCACGAGAATCGCGGAACGCTGCAGGACTACTTCGCGAGCTCGAAAATCTCCGCGATCACCGGCGTCGACACTCGCGCCCTAACGCGCCACATCAGGTCCCGCGGTGCGATGCGCGGGATGATCACGACTTCCTCCACTCCTGTCGAACAGATCGTCGCGACGCTCCTGGCGGCCCCGTCGATGAACGGGCTGGACCTGGTCAAGAGCGTTACGACGATGCGCGCCTACCCCTTCGCGGGTGAAGGACCGGAGCCACGCCTCCGGATCGCCGTCTACGACTACGGAGTCAAGCGCGACATCCTTCGCCGCCTCGGGGCCGTCGGGTGCGACCTCGTGGTGTATCCCGCCACCGCGCATCCCGAGGAGATCCTCAACCTCAGATTCGACGGCGTCCTCCTGTCGAACGGTCCGGGAGATCCGGAGCCGGTGAACTACGCGCAGGAGAACATCCGTCAGTTGATCGGCAGGGTGCCGATTCTCGGAATCTGCCTCGGTCACCAGCTCCTCGGTCTCGCGCTCGGCGGCAGGACGTACAAGCTGAAATTCGGCCACCGCGGCGGAAACCATCCCGTCAAGGAGCTCAGCAGCGGACGCGTGGAGATCACGGCGCAGAACCACGGCTTCGCGGTCGACCCTGACTCCCTGTCGGCCAACGACATCGAGCACACCCACGTGAACCTCAACGACGGCACGCTCGAAGGGTTCCGCCATCGCCGCGAGCCGATCATGGCGGTGCAATACCACCCCGAGGCCGCACCGGGCCCGCACGACTCGTTCTACGTCTTTGACGAGTTCCTGCGAATGATCCGAGAGTTCAAGAACACGAGAGACACTTGAGCCTCGCGCAGATGATCGCGTGGCGCTACTTCCGGCGCCCGACAGACCGGCTCGTGTCCGCCGCGGGCCTCGCGTCGCTCCTCGGCCTCGTGATCGGAGTGCTATCTCTCGTCGTCTCGATGGCGCTGATGACCGGCTACAGGCTCGACCTCGAGAAGAAGCTGCGCGCCGGCAATTCCGAGATCTTCCTCTACTCGTTCCGCGGCCCGATCGAGGACCTCGAGTCGACGCTCGCGACGATCCTGCTGAGCGAGGGCGTGGCCGCCGCATCACCCGTGATCTTCCACCAGGCGCTCGTCGCATCCGAGGGAACGCCGGGCGGAGAGCAGGTGATGATGAAGGGGATCGACCCCGCGCGCGCGGCGCGCTCGCCGATGATGCAGCGCGTCATCGGCAGCGGCTTCCGCCCGCCGGGGAGCGACGACGCGCCCGGAATCGCCGTCGGCCACCACCTCGCAAAACGCATGCGCCTGCAGCCGGGGGACGCGTTGACCGTGACCGTCGCGACGAAGAGCGGCGAGGGCGTAATGCCTCGAAGCCGCGGGTTCATCGTGACGAACGTCTACAAGACCGGATTCCACGAGTTCGACTCGTCGTGGGTCTTCCTCGATCTCGACGCGGCACGCGCGCTCTTCGACATGCAGGGCTCGGCGAACCTGGTCGAGATCGACATGACGGCTGGCGCCGAGCTCGATCCGACGGCGGCGGCCGTGGCGGCCGCGACCGGCGATCGGTTCGCGGTCACGACCTGGAAGCAGATGAACGGCCAGCTCTTCGAGTTGCTGCGGATGCAGCAGTTCGTGCTCTTCATCGTTCTCTGGCTCATCGTCTTCGTGTCGACGTTCAACATCGTCTCCACGCTCGTGATGA
>JAMPYE010000036.1 GCA_023700825.1 Thermoanaerobaculia bacterium
CCGGACTTCTGAAACGTCCCCTTCACGAACCGCTGACCCGGCACGTCCGCCATCGATCCGCGAATCGACGGATGCAGCGAGTCCGCGTGAATCGACAGGAAGACGACCTTTTCGGGCCGGCTCGCCTTCGACGCTTTCCGGAAGATCGAGTTCGCCAGGTACCAGCGGAGATTCACGCCGACGACCGAATCCTCCAGCGGGTAGACCGGGGTGGTCATCACCTGGTGATCCGTCAGGTTCTTCAGTTTGTCGCGATCAGGGATCTTGCAGCCGTTCGCTGCCGAGCGAGTCGTGACGTAGACCTTCGCTCCGCTCGTCTCCTCGAGCCGCTTCTTGAGGCGGCAGACGACGTCGTAGACGTAGCTCGACTCCCAGATGCCATTGTGCTCGGTCCCGACGTCACGGCCGCCATGCCCCGCGTCGAGAATCACGTGGACACCCTCGAGGTTCTTCGCCTCGACACGGGGAGTGAGCTTCGCGCTCTCGCGCTTTGCCCGCTCCATGTCGACGCGTCGCGGATCGTCGAGAGGCCGGTACTCGGGGAGCAACAGATCCATCGGGATCCTGACGTCGTACCCGACGGGCAGTTTCGAGACGTCACCGATCCCGTTGAACGCCACGAGCTGATCGACGACCTCGTTCACGTCTTTCGCAAAAATGCGCCCGGTGAAGCGGATCACGACCGACGAGTAAAGCGCCTCGCCCTTCTTCAGCCGGTACGTCGCGTAGGGGCGCTCTCCGCTGCGGACGTAGCGCAGAGAGGCGGGCTCGAACTGCCTCGCCACCGCGAGAGTCACGGATTCACCCGGTGCCGCCGAAATCGACGACTCGACCGGCGCGACCGGCGGATCGTCTTCGGCAGGCGCCGGAACCTCCGCCTTCGCGCTCTTCGACGGTTCGCTCCAGCGGAACGCCTCGGAGAGCAGCCGGGCCGGCACGAGGATCACCTCGCCAGGCCTCGTCGACAGCTGCTGACGCCCGTTCACCGCGCGAATGGACGAGTAGTTCGCGCCGTCACCCGTAAACCACTCGGCGATCTTCCAGAGTGGCTCCCCTTCGACCGTGTTACCCGTCGTGACGCGGTGCAGCCATCCGTTCTCCGTCGCGTGATCGTGCGGAAAAAGCGCCGCCATTGTCGCGCGCTGGAGCTTCGGTTTCACGAGCCCGAACGGCACGCGTACCTTGCGGTCCCGAGGCAGTTTCGGCCCGATTCCGTTGATCTCCGCAAGCACCTTCCAGTTGGCGCCGTCGCCGGTGGTTCGCAGGGCGAGGGTCGACCAGGCTTCGGCGGGCTTCGGCTGGACGACGAGCTCGATCTGAAGCTCGGAGGTAATGACGGCCTCGACGCCGGTCTCGACGGAGGCCTTGAGACGAGGGGACGCCGCACCCGCTGTCGCCGACAGCAACGCGATCACGAGAAATAGACTAAGCCTGCGCACCCGCCCCCACCCTCACAAGTCGATATTCTACAACAGGTTGACTACCCGACCAATTTCCCGCTCAGAAACCGGGCGCAATCCGCGGCAACGACACTTCCGATTCCATTGCCCGGGCGGCCCGGAGCAGGAGGGACTCGCCGAAATGCGGGCCCAGGAACTGAAGCCCGATCGGCAGCCCTCCGGCGGAGACGTCCGCGGGAACCGAGATGGCCGGAATGCCTGCGAGGTTCGCCGGGGCGGTGAATACGTCGGAGAGATACATCGCGAGGGGGTCATCGAGTTTCTCGCCCTTCCGGAACGCCACGGAAGGGGTCGTGGGCATCGCGATGAGGTCGACGTCCTCGAAGGCGCGCCGGAACTCCGCGGAAATCGCCGCGCGAACCTGCTGCGCACGCCCGTAGTAGGCATCGTAATAACCGGACGAGAGCGCGAAGGTCCCCAGCATGATCCGCCGCTTCACCTCGTCGCCGAACCCCTCCGTGCGCGAACGGACCCAGGTCTCCCGGAGCGAGAGGTCGCCGGACGCCCGCCGCCCGTAGCGAATGCCGTCGAATCGCGCCAGATTCGCGCTAGCCTCGGCGTTCGCGACGATGTAGTAGACGGCAATCGAGAGACCGAGCGAGGGAAGCGCCACGCGGTCGATCGTTGCGCCGAGCGAGCGCAGGATGCCCAGAGAACGCTCGAAGCTCGAGCGCATCTCGGCGTCGAGGCTCTCCCAGGTTCCGTCGACGACGCCGACACGCACTCCACCAAGCCCCTGCTCGAGCCGCTCCTCGTAGTCGGGCACCGCCTCGAGGCTGCTCGTCGAGTCGAGCGGATCGTGTCCCGCGATGACGCCCAGCACGCGCGCGCAGTCGCGGGCCGACCTCGAGAACACGCCAATCTGATCCAGCGACGACGCGAAGGCGACGAGCCCCGAGCGGCTCACGCGTCCCCAGGTCGGCTTGAGACCGACCACGCCGCAGAAGGACGCCGGCTGCCTAACTGAGCCTCCGGTGTCCGATCCGAGCGCGAAGGGGACGATCCCCGCGGCCACCGCGGCGGCGGAGCCTCCCGAGGAACCTCCGGGAACGCGCGAGGTGTCCCAGGGATTCGAGGTCGGGCCAAAAACCGAGTGTTCGGTCGACGAGCCCATCGCGAACTCGTCGAGGTTCGTCTTGCCCGCAACCCACGCGCCCGCGCCGGCGAGGCGGGAGATCACCGTCGCGTCGGTGGGCGAGCGATAGCCCTCGAGAATGCGCGAGGCGCAGGTCGTCAGCGTTCCGCGCGTCGAGATGTTGTCTTTCGCGGCAAACGGAACGCCGGCGAGTTTCCCTTCGCGCGGGCAGCGCTCGAGCGCGCCGCGCGCCTCCGTCGGATCGAAGTGGACGAACGCGCCGAGCTTCGGGTCGCTCGCTCCGATCCTGCTGACGACCTCGTCGAGGAGGTCCTCGGCCCGGAGCGACCCGCCGGCGACGTTGCGGCTGATCGACTCCGCGCTGCGAGCTTCAGCGGAAGCGCGGTCACTCACCGCCGATCACCCTGGGAACCACGAAGTGCCCGCGCTCGAAGCGGGGAGCGGCGCGCGCGACCTCCGCGACGGAAAGCGATGCGGCCGGCTCGTCCGCGCGTGTCCGCCCCTCCGCCGAGGCCGTCGCCGCGCCGGCTTCTCCGACCGCCGCACCGCGGACCTGATCGACGTAGTCGAGGATCCGCGACATCTCGACGGCCATCCGAGCCTCGCCTTCGGCGTCGAACTCGAGACAGGCGAGCGTCGCGATCCGGCGGACTTCGTCGGCAGTGATCTTCATCGGCGGCAAGCCTATTGTCCCGCGTGGGCGAATTCAATAGCGTTGGCGAGCGGGAACGCCCGGGGAGGGAACCTCAGTGTTTCGCCGCTCGAATTGCGTCGACGATCTCGCTCTCCGAAGGGAAGCGGCCTTCGTCGTGTTTCGAGAAGATCCGCTTGTCCCCGACGAAGACGTCGAAGATGCCGCCGCTTCCGCGGATCAGCTTCGAGTCGTGCCCGAGCTGCGCCTTGATCTCGGCCGCCAGACTGGAGGCCCTGGGGAGATAGTTTCAGACGCCGCAGTAGTGGATGACGATGTTCATTTCGACTCGCTCGCCTTGATCAGCACGGCTGTGATGTTGTCGTATCCGCCGCGCTCGTTCGCGCAGTCGATCAGCTTCTGGCACGCGAGCTCGAGGTCGTCATTGCACTCGAGCACGATCCGCAGGATCTCCGGCTCGGGCACCATGCCGGTAAGGCCGTCCGAGCAGAGGATGAAGATGTCCCCGTCGCGAAGGTCGATCTCGGATGCGTCGGGCACGACCGTGAGCGCGCCGCCCAGCGCGCGCGTGATTACGTTGCGAAGCGGATGGCGTTCGGCCTCGTCGGCGCTGAGCATGCCGGCCTGCACCTGCTCGAAGACCCAGGAGTGATCGTCCGTGATCCGCTCGATCGCCCCGTTGCGGATGAGATACCCGCGGGAGTCGCCGACGTGCGCGACCGAGATCGAGTTGCCGTCGATCAACGACGCGACCACGGTCGTCCCCATGCCGCGAAGGCGGCTGTCCTTGCGCATCGCCTCGAGCACCCGCGTGTTCGCAAGCTTGAGCGCCGCCATGAGCCTGTTGGTCGCTCGCGTCAGCGTTTCGTCGTACGCGTAAGGCCAGGTGCCGTCGTCCTGCTCGGTGTGGGCCACGAACTCCGCAACCGACTCGGCCGCGATCCTCGAAGCGATCTCGCCCGCGGCATGTCCACCCATCCCATCCGCCACCAGAAACAGACGCGCAGCTTCGTCAACGCGGTACGAGTCCTCGTTGTGCTGGCGCTGCCTGCCTACATGACTGAGACCGCACGCCTTTACATCCATCCGTCCTACCTTCGAGGATCCGATCTTCGTACCTTACTTCTTAGCCCTGGCCTGCCGAACCTCGGCGAGAGCAGCCTCGATCTCAGAGTTTCCCCGATCCCATTTTAAGGCCTCTTCGAAGTATCTCTCAGCTTTTGCGAAAAGACCTACCTTACGACAGAGGATTCCGGCGTCTTTCAGAAAGCCCGGATTGTACGGCTCCTTCTGAACCGCGGTCTCGACCGCCTGCACCGCCTGTCGCACCATCGACGGCACGCGCGCGGCCGCGAGGGCGAGATAGTGAAACGCCTTGGCGTCCTCCGGGTTGTGCTTGACCGCCATGTCGAAGTTCTCGATCGCGACGGGGAAGTCGCCCGCCTTGTACGCCCTCACGCCGTTCGCGACGTAGAGCTTCGCGACTTCCCTCGGATCCGACGGCGGCCGGAACGAAACACCGGCGGAGAGCTCGGTGTCGTGAGCCTTCCTTCTCTGCGGATTCGTCAGGACGTTCATCGCCTCGGTGAGAAGCTGGAACTTCCGCTCCGCATCGGCCTTGTCCGGCCCGCGGTAACGATCGGGATGACTCTCTCGTGCGAGCTTCCGGAAGCGATCCCGGATCTCGCTCTCGCTCGCGGTCCGGTCTACACCGAGGACTTCGTAATAGTTGGCGCGCATTGCGATTTAGTGCTTCGCCTTGGCTTGAAGCAGCTTCCTGGCATGCCCGCGGATGATTTCCGACACGTCCTTGCTCCCGCTCAGATGCTTGAGATCCTTAGAGGTTAGTCGACCTACAAGGTTGAGGGCAATCCCGGGGGGAGTCTTCGGATTCCTCACGAGGTTGTGGACGATCGCGTACTTGCTCTGGTACTCGCGCTTCGTCCCGATGATCCTCAGCACTTCGTCTTCGAGGTTTCTCATCGCCGAGAAGGCCTCGATCTCGGTCTCGGTGATCCTGGGGCTTCTCACGACCGCCGTGGCCACGAGCCGATTCCGGTCCCGGATCAGCACCGTTCGCTCGCTCTTTCCGCCTTTGTAGGCGGCCTGCACCCGCTGCGCCACGGTCATGTTCGCGATCTTCGTGAACACGGAGATGTTGTCGGGATTCTCCAGCGTGTTCTCGAGCGGAGGAAGCGTGTTCTCGGGCTGCGGCTCCGTCTCTGCTTTCTCCAGCAGGTCGGCGATCGGGCCGATGTCGAGATCGGCTTCGATGTCGAGACCTTCGATGAGATCCGCCGTGAGCTCCCGCCGGGCCTTCTTCTCGAAGAACTCCTCACGAGTCTCCATGACGCGGCGCCTGACGTCGGGAGTGATGCTCGGGTTCTCCAGCAGCGCGTCGAGGATTCCGGGGCTGCGGATGATCCGCTCCTGGTTTACGACGATGATCTCCTGAATCCCGGGCTGAACCATTCGCGCAAGCCGCTCGATGGTCGTGTCGGAAACAGAGCGGCTCCGTACCACGGCCTCGAGAATCGCGGGATCCCGGGTCGACACGGCAATCGCGTCGATCAGCCGCTCGGTTGCCTGAGCGGAGGCGCAATACGCCGCGACCACTCGCGGCGAGACCTCCGCGAGCGACGCGCCGGCCGTCGTCGAGATCTCCGTGTCCTCGACCGTCGTCAGGAACGCGAGCACCGCGACGAGATCGTCCTGCGGCAGCGGCAACAGCCCCTGCGCGGCGAACATCGTGAAATCGCGGGGCAACTCGCCCCTCGTGATTCGCTCGATGAGTAGAGCCGAGTTCAATTCGGGAGTGTCGCTCATGGCGTGGCAACCGCGCTTTCGAGCGTCTTCAGGGTCTCCCAGTCGAGACTGAAGCCGCGCACGACCTTGCCGCTCGGCCCAATTGCCGGAATCGCGCGCCCGTTGAGCGTGAGCTCGAGCCCACCGGCATTGCCGACGACCTCGAATCGAATTTCGTTTTCCGCTTCGAGCTTCCTCGTCTCGCCCGCACGCAACACCTGGTTGAGTGCCGGCTGCCCGTCGACCTGGAGGATCACCCACGTGTCCGCAAGGACCTTCAGGTCGAGCTCGAGCTTGTCAGGAGACGATGCCGGCGCCGTGGAGCTGACCACCGGTTCGGTAGGCACGATCGGTGCGACCGACGGCGCGACCGTGGCCGTCGGCACCGGCGGCGGCGCGACCTGGCTTTCGCCGGGCCTCGTGCTCAGCCACCACATCACCGCGCTGAAGACGACCAGCAGCACCGCGAAGACCGTGAAGTTCCGGTCGATCCGGATGAACGGGAGCCCTTCGGGCTTCTTCACGCTCATCGGCGTGACCGGCGTGGCCGAAGTCTCCGGCGGCGCGCCGATCAGCTGCGAGTAGCGCGACGCCATCTCCTCGGAGTTGAGGCCAATGTAGCGCGAGTACTCTCGAACGAAGCCGCGGGTGAAAACGGCAGCCGGCAGCGCGGCAAAGTCATCCTGCTCGAGCGCCTCGAGATATCGCTTGCTGATCTTGGTGGCGTCCGCGATCTCCTTCAGCGTGACGCCGCGGATCTCGCGCTGCTTGCGCAATTCGGCGCCGAGCGACTCTCCGCGCGGCACCGGATCATGGACCTGCTCATTCATTCGCGTCGTCATTGTAGCCAATTCCGGGAGGGCCGGAATCACCGTCCGTCTCCGCTTCGCCTTCGACCCGGGGATTTCCCTCGAGCGCCTCGAGGCAGCGACGCAGATACACCGACGTCGCCGGGTGCCGATAGAGCCCGTCCCGGTCGTCTTTCCGCAGGAATCTCAGCTGCGAGGCCGCGACGGCGCGCGGCGCGAGCGGACTGAATGCGATCGCCCGCCGGATCGCATAGCGGCATCCCCACTTCGTGTGGCCCGCGATGAGCCGCAGATGCTCGGCCGCGGCGCGCTCCGACTGCACGAACGCCACGAGGTCGTCCTCGCGCAATCGCGGGTTGTTCAGCAGCGCGGCGAACACCCGCATGTCCGGATCGGTCATCAGGGCCTCTCCGACGTCCCTGCTGCAGCACTTCGCAGCCGCGATCCGTTCCCCCAGTGTCCGCTTCGCGAGCCCCGTCAGCAACTGGGCGTCGATCGCCCTGCGGATCGCAGGCACCACCTGCACGTCGGTCGAATGGCGCACGAGATCGGACCAGTAGAGATGGCGCACGAACTTCAGCGCGAGGTGCTGCGGCGTGGCCCGGCAGGTCACCAGCTTCTGCTTCACCTCGTAATACGACGCCAGCCGCGAGTTTCCGGCGATCGCCACGCAGACGGACGGAGCGCAAAACCGGTTCGATAGGACGGCGATCGCCTCGTCCTCGCCGAGTGAGGCGAGCCTCTCCGCAACGAACGCGGCGAGTTCCTCGCCGCTCATGTCGCGGATCGTGAAGATCCCGTACTGCCGACGCTCGCCGTTCAACGATGCAGCCTCTCCGCCATTCTCCCCCAGTTGGGGCTCCGCGGAGTTCTTCGATCCTCCCGCGTGGATTTGCATCGGCCGCCCGCCGCGCCACGTATACTTCGGCGTCACGCGTCATGGCGAAAGCGAAACGACCGAACCCGCAGGCATCGGCTACCTCACTCGAGCCAGTCACCCTGGCACTCGTGAAATTGGGTGTCTTTCTGACTCTCCTCGTCATTTCTCCGGCAGGCCGCGAGACGTTCAGGTTGCCGAAGGATCTTCTGCTGCGAGCCGAGGGAATCCTCCTTCTCACCATCGCCGCGGCCGGCCTCGCCGCTGGAGCCCTCTCCCCGCGTCTCATGCCGTGGAAGTCTCCCGCGGTCGTTCTGGCCCTGATTGCCGCGGGGTGGGCGATCGCGACGGCTCTCGCGTCGACGAACAAGCCTCTGAGCGTGCTCTCGCTTCTGACGATCGTCCCAGCCACTGTGATCTTCCTGGCGACGTTCCTCGTCGCGCGCGGACGCGGCTTCGAGCTACTGACTCCGCTCCTGTGGGCGGGCGCGCTCAACTGCCTCCTCTACCTCAGTCAGTTGCTCGGGATCTTCAATCCGATCCAGTTCACGTCGGCGTTCAAGGGGCACAACGCGGCCACTGGATTTCTCGGCAACGCGAACGATCTGGGAAGCGCGCTGCTCCCGATCGCCGTGGCTGCCGCGGCGCTGGCGTTCGCCGACCCGGAGCACAGGCGGAGAAACTGGTTCGTCGCCGGGCTCGTCACGCTGACCGTTTTTGCATCGGTTTCGATCGCTGCAATCGGAGCTCTCGTCGTCGCGCTCGTGGTGATGACGCTTCTCCTCGACTGGCGGAAGACCGCAGTGGCCCTCGTCGCCCTCGCGATCGTGGGCGCGATCGCGGCGGCCGCCTACGCGCCGTTCCGATACCGCGTCGAAGACATTGCGAACGCCGCAAGAGGGGGCAGCTTCGACCGCCTGCTGAGCGGACGCCTCGCGTCCTTCTCCTCCGCAATCGCGATGTTGCACGACCACTCCCTGACCGGCGTCGGGCCCGGGACCTTCGGCTGGAACTACCTCCCGTACAAGATCGAGGTCACCGAGGCGGATCCCGAGTTGTTCCGCGACACCGCGGCCGCGAACTTCAACTTCGAAGAGGTCCACAACGATCACCTCGAGATCCTGGCGGAGACCGGAATCCCCGGTTATGCAGTCTTCGTCGCGGCGCTGGTCTGGCTCATGCTCGGCTCCGTTCGACGGCCTCGCGGAGAGGAGACCGGGGCTACGCCCACGCAGAGTTGGGCGAGACTCGTGTCGCTGCCGCTGGCATCGGGCTTCGCCGTGATCGCGCTCGCGCAGTATCCGCTTCAACTCGCCTCGGCGATGTCCGCGACTCTCTTCGTCGCGGCGCTGAGCGCCGCCTGGCGTCCATCGACTGCGCCCGGCGCCGCGCCGCAGAGCGCTGCCCGCCCGCGGCTCGGCACCGGCGCGATCGTCGCGATCGCAATCGTGCTCTCCGTCGTGCCCGTCTGGTTCCTGGCAGTGGTGCCATGGGGCTGCAACGTGACGACGAGGGAGATGGAGGCTGCGATGGCCGACGCGCTGCGCGGAAATCCGCAGGCGCGCGCCTACCTCGCCGCGAATACCGGGAAGGCCGAGCGATGCCGCCGGCACGTTCGTCACGACCAGTCGCTGAACGTCGCCGTGGCTTCGGCCTACTCGCTGACGGGCCGCTCGACCGAAGCGCTCGCCGTGTACGAAGACGCGCTCCGCTATGACCGCCGCCCCGAGATCTATTTCAACATCGGCGGCATCTATCTGAGAACGGGCTACTCCGAGAAGGCGTTCGACAACTTCCTGACCGCGGCGCGCTTCAATCCGGGGCTCGCCGACAGGATCAGCGGCGACGCGATGAAGTCGCGCGTCAAGTACGAGCTCGCGCGGCGGCAGAATAACCAGGCAGTCAGTCGGAGACACCGCGGCGGCTCTCGGCCGCGCTGATCGCGATCGCGATTGCAGCGTGGACGAGCACGATTCCGACAAGCATGCCGGCACGGCTCGAGTCGGTCACGCGGTCCCATCCCAGTGCAACCGCGGTACAACCCAGCGCCAGCGCCCCCCAGAGCGAAGAGACCGCCGGATGGCTCCATCCCAGAGAGGTCAGCCGCTGGTACATGTGCGTCCTGTGCGCAGAGAAGAGACGCTCGCGGCGCCGGGCCCGGCGCACGAGGGTGAGCCCCGTGTCGAACAGGAACGGGAAGAGGGGAAGCATCGCGGCGAGGAACGGCACGTCCCAGCGCGCGAGGCGAAGCGCGAGCACTCCGAACAGGAACCCGAGCACGCCGCTCCCCACGTCACCCATGAAGATGCTGCCCCCGGCATTCCACGCGAGAAAGCCCGCCGCGGCGCCGGCGATTGCGATGGCGAGCGTCGCCCCGGCAGAATCGCCGGCGCGCAACGTCAGCGCGGCGTAGGCGGCACCGCAGACGATCGCCTCGATCGCGGCCATCCCGTTGATGCCGTCCATGAAGTTGTAGGCATTCGTCACACCGACGATCCAGAAGAGCGTCACGGGGATCGCGAGCAGCGAAAGCTCGAGCCATCCGTAGAACGGCAACTCCAGCCTGGAGAGCGTCACGTCGGCGAGCAGCGTCGTCGCGATCGCAGCGAGCGCGTGGGTCGCGAGCTTCGGCTTCGCCGGCAACGCGCGCCAGTCGTCGACGAGACCGAGCAACGCGATGATCGCGCCCCAGGCCAGCACGAACGCGAGGCGCTCGTCCCGCCACGCGCCGAACAGAGCGAGAGAAGCGACGATCCCGGCGATGATCGCGACCCCGCCGCTGCGCGGCGTCGGCCTCGCGTGCGAGCTTCTCTCGTTCGGCACGTCGAGGAGATCGTGCCGGTGGCTCAGCCATCGAAGTGCCGGTGTGAGCGCGAGCGCCACCGCGAGGCTCACGAGGGCAGGCCCGAGCAGCGTCGTCATGCGGTGCGCGCCCTCGTTTCCCGGTACCACGCGGCGGTCGCCGCAAGCCCCTCGTCGACCGTGAACGGGGCCCGCCAACCTGCCTCGGCGCGAAACAAGGAATCGTCGACTCGAAGCGGATCGAAGAGCCGTCCCACCGCGGCGCGCCGGCCAACGGTCGCCGCTGCACCCGCGACCATGAGCCGCGGGATCGAGAGCAGCCGGCTTCGAACCCCAAGGGCGGAAGCAAGGCGGCGCGCGAGCTCCGGAGCCGTGAGGTCCAGCCCGTCGCGCACGAGATAGGCGCGGCCCGAGGGAAGGTCGCCCGCTGCACAGCGCATCATCGCGTCGACGAGATTCCAGACGAAGATCATGCTTCGCTCCCCGTTCGCCGACCCGATCGGCAGCGGCCGCTCCCGCGCGACGGCATCGAGCAGCCGGCGGAAGTTCCCGCCGACTCGTGGGCCGTAGACGAGAGGCGGGCGCAGCGAGACATGCTGCGCTCCCGACTCGTGCAGCACTTCCTCCGCCGCGAGCTTCGACTTCGCGTAGTCGTCCTGCGGCGCCGGCTCGTCGCTCTCGCGATAGGCCCGCCGCGCCTCTCCTTCGCCCTGCACCTTCACCGTGCTGAGAAAGACGATCCTCGCTCCCTTGCGCGCCGCTTCGGCCGCGAGCTTGCGCGTCGCGCCGACGTTCACTCGCCGGAAGTGACCCGGGTCGGTCGCGTCCACCTTCATCCGGTGCACGTGCGCCGCGAGATGAAAGACGACGGCGCCGTCCGGGACGAAGCTCCAGTCGGTGTCGGGACCGATTTCCCCGGTCTCCACCACTCGCACTCCCTCGGGAAAGGGCGTCGAAAGCCGTCTCGTCGTGACGATCAACTCGTGATCCTCGCCGAGCAGGCGGCGGCAGAGGTGCCCTCCGACGAATCCTCCGGCGCCCGTGACGACAACCTTCATCGCATCAGCTCCGCGTAGAGCGAAATCGTCTGGTCGATGATGCGAGGAAGCGCGAAACGTTCGAGGACGAGCTCCCGGCCGCGTCGCCCCATCGAACGGCTCAGCTCCTCATCGCGCAGGAGCCGGGCGATCGCCTTCGCGAGCTCGCGCCCCCGGTCGCGCACTGGCACCAGCAACCCACTTCGTTCGTGCTCGACCACGTCACGACAGCCAGGCACGTCCGTCGTCACGGCAGGCAGCCCGCAGGCGCCGGCTTCGATCAACACCTTCGGCATCCCCTCGCGGTAGGACGGGAGCACGACGACGTCGGATTCGGCGTAGACCGCGGGCATGTCGTCCCGGCGTTGCTGCCACTCGACCGCCCCTTCGGAGGCCCAGCGGGAGAGCTGCCACGCCGGGATGCTCGCCGGGTTGTCGGGATCGGGCTCGCCGACGAGCACGAATCGCGCCGCCACGCCCTCCGCCTTGAGGATGCGGGCCGCCCCGACGAACTCCGCGACTCCCTTTGTGTAGAGCATTCGCGACGGGAGCACCACGACGGGGGGATTGCCTCGCGGGCGGCTCACCGGGCGGAACAGCTCAGGATCGACGCCCGAACCAGGGACGAGCACTGTCTCGCGCGGGGCGAGAATTCCGCGGTCGACGAACGCGGCGCGGTCGTCTTCGTTCTGGAAGATGACCCGCATGTTCCGATGACGCAGGACCGCCTTGAAGCCGAGCCGCACGCCGCCGCGGAGCACGCGATGGAAGAGGTCGTCGGCGAGCGAAAGGTGCCCGAGCCCCGCGAGCGCGTTGACCACGGCCGGAACCCGTGCGATCCGCGCCGCCGCCGTGCCGTAGAGCACGGGTTTGGTCGTCACGTGATGGACGAGTTCGGGCCGGAGCTTTCGATAGAGCGACACGAGGTCCGAGACCGCGCGCAACTCGGCGAAGGGGTTCGTTCCCGAGCGCGTGAGGCGCACCGGATGCCATCCGAGACTGTTCCCTTCGATCGCCGGCACGTGCTTGCTTTGCGGCGTGGCGACGTGCACCTCGTAGCCGCGTTCCCGGGCCGCAACCGCCAGTGGGAGACGATGCGTGAGGAAGAACCCCGCGTGGTTCACGACCATCAGGATTCGCCGCGCCATCAGACCCCGCCCCTGCGGGAAAACGAGATCGCCGTCATCGCGTGGCAAGCATAACGCACCGGCGTCGCCCGTCTTCCGCCGGGCGCGCGACGTCCTATACTTGGATTCGGAGGTTTCGCCATGAACTGCCCGAGGGATGGAGCCGCACTAAGTGACAGGGAGCTCAACGGCGCGATGGTCGCCCACTGCGACGCGTGCGGCGGGATGTTCCTCGAGCCGGGCGAGCTGAACCGGATCGCGGGGCCGACCCGCGGCGACCTCGAGTTCTCCACCGTCGATCTCGACACCTTCCAGCACGACGACGAATACGGCCCGATCGTCTGCCCCAAGACCGCCGGCCACAGCATGAAGAAAGTCGAGTTCAACATTCTCAGCAACATCATCCTCGACTATTGCGAGGAGTGCGGCGGCTTCTGGATCGACGGCCGCGAGCTCACGCGCATTCGCGAAGAGGTCGGCGAGTACAACGAGGCGGAGAAGGACGGCGTCGAGCCGTGGACCGTTCGCCTCTCCCAGTTCTTCTGGGGGCTGCCGTTCCCGCACTGACCGGCGTGAAGCAGGAACCGGAGAGTGCGAAGCTCTCTGGTCTCCGGGCCGGGCCGAGCGTCTGCACAGAAATCGAAATGACGAATGAAGAATGTCGAATGACGAGTGAAGAAGTAGCCGCGTGACGCGGGCCTTCACTTCTTCATTCTCCATTCCTCATTCGACGTTCTTCATTTCGGTTTCCGAGAAAGGCGGCAACAAGTGGAGCTTCTAGTCGGGAGCCCCGAGAGGCCCCTCTCCGCGCTTCTTCAGACTCGGTAGTACCCGCGATACCACTCCACGAAGCGGCCGATGCCTTCGTCGATGGTCGTCGCGGGGCTGAAGCCGACGTCGGCCATCAGGTCGGCGACGTCGGCCCAGGTCGCCGGCACGTCGCCCGGCTGGATCGGCAGGAGATTGATCTTCGCTTTCACGCCGAGTTTCTTCTCGAGGACGGCGATGAACTCCAGAAGCTCGACCGGCGAGTGATTCCCGATGTTGTAGATCCGGTACGGCGCAGCGCTCGTGCCGGGGTCGGGATCGTCGGCGCGCCAGGCAGGGTTAGGCGTCGCCGGCTTGTCGAGCGTCCGGACGACCCCCTCGACGATGTCGTCGACGTAGGTGAAGTCACGACGCATCATGCCGCGGTTGTAAACGTCGATCGGCTGCCCGCCGAGGATCGCCTTCGTGAAGAGGAAGAGCGCCATGTCGGGCCGTCCCCATGGGCCGTAGACCGTGAAGAAGCGGAGGCCGGTCGTCGGGATCACAAAGAGATGGCTGTAGGTGTGCGCCATCAGCTCGTTCGCCTTCTTGCTCGCGGCGTAGAGGCTCACGGGATGATCGACGTTGTCGTGCACCGAGAACGGCATCTTCGTGTTTGCGCCGTAGACCGAGCTCGACGACGCGTAGACGAGGTGCTCGACGGGGTTGTGGCGGCAACCCTCGAGGATGTTTGTGAACCCGAGCAGGTTGGCCTGGACGTACGCGTAGGGATTCTTCAGCGAGTAGCGGACGCCCGCCTGCGCTGCGAGATTCACGACCGCCGCGGGCCGCACGTCGGAGAAGAGCGCGGCGATCGCGTCGGTGTCTGCGATGTCGAGCTTTCGGAAGGTGAAGCCGTCGCGCCCCTCGAGCTGCCGGAGCCGCGCCTCCTTGAGCCCGACGTCGTAGTAGTCGTTCAGGTTGTCGACACCGATCACCTCGTCGCCGCGCTCGAGCAGCCGCCGCGAGAGGTGATAACCGATGAATCCGGCCGCGCCGGTGACGAGGATCCGCTTGCTCATGGAAACCTCCAGAAAGGCGGCGGAATGTTACACCAGGATCCGCCCCGTCCGATCCACCCGGGCGTCGCCGTCGAACGCGCCCCGACGGCTTCGCCCCGGCATTCACCCAACTTCAACGCGGGACTGACAACGAGTTCGCTTGCCATCATAATCATCAGCCGGCCTTGATCGATCCATCCACCAGCAGTGACAGTGGCGCGGCGCGCGTGCGCGGACCCGTCCGGCGCATCTTCCTCGCGATCCTCACCATCGGCAGCGTGACGCTCTTCGTCAAGCTCGTTGCCACGGGCAAAGAGCTCTACGTCGCGTCCCTCTTTGGCGTGAGCGACGCGCTCGACGCGTTTCTCATCGCCTTCATGCTCCCGTCGTTCTCGATCGCCGTTCTCGGGAGCGCATTCCAGTCGGCGTTCGTACCGGCCTGGGTGCAGGCGCGAGAGCGGGATGGCGTCGATACGGCGAACCGCCTGACCTCGAACGCCACCGCGCTAAGCGCCGGAATGCTGGTCGCCTTCACGCTTCTGCTCGGATTCTGCTTTCCGCTGCTGGAGCCGCTCGTCGCGTCTGGCTTTTCTCCGGCGAAGCTCGAGCTCACGAGAAGGCTCTTCTACTGGCTCCTTCCCGTCATCGCGGCCGGCGGCATCGCCAGCCTGTGGGGCTCGGTGCTCAACGCAGGCGAGCGGTTCGTCCTGGTAGGACTGATCCCGCTCGCGACGCCGGTGGCGGTGATCGGCCTGCTCGTCGCGCGCCCGGAGACGGATCCCATGATCCTAGTCTCCGGAACGGTCGCCGGCTCGGTGATCGAGCTGATGCTGCTCGCGATCACCCTTCGCCGGCACGGCATTCCGGTCCTGCCACGCTGGCACGGCCTCGACGAACCGACCCGCGCCGTGGTGCGACAGTATCTCCCGATGGTCGCGGGCTCCCTGCTCATGGCCACCACCACGGTCGTCGACCAGTCGATGGCGGCGATGCTCGGCCCCGGCGCCGTCTCCGCGCTGAGCTACGGGAACAAGATCGTCGGCTTCGTCATCGGCATCGCCGCGGTGGCGATCGGCACAGCCGTGCTTCCCTCGTTCTCGGCGATGGTGTCGCGTGCCGAGTGGTCCCAGGTTCGCAGGACGCTGCGCTTCTACTCCCTGGTGATCGCCGGATGCACGGTCCCGCTCACGATCGGGCTCGCCCTGTTCTCGGAAGAAATCGTGAGGATTCTCTTCGAACGCGGCGCGTTCACTGCCGCGGACACGGCTCTCGTGGGAGCGGTGCAA